>DATJBN010000065.1:0-7251 GCA_035515335.1 Syntrophales bacterium
CTACCGCGTAGGGAGGGATATAAAGGTCCGCATACACCGTGACGGTTCATTTTCCTACAATGGCATTCGAACTAGCTATGATAATATCTTCTGCCCGCTTGCAGGAAGACATCAGATAGACAATGCGGCCGTGGCTCTGGGCCTGGTCGAATCCCTGACACACCAAGGGTTAAGCGTCGGCGAAGATACCGTTCTCAAGGGAATTCGCGAGGCCAGATGGGAGGGAAGACTGGAAGTCATAAGGACAAAGCCTATAGTTCTTCTTGACGGTGCGCATAATGCGGGAGGCGCCGCCGCACTTTCCCACGCCCTTGCGAAGGAATTTTCCTTCAGGAAACTAATTTTCGTCTTTGGGGTTCTTCAAGATAAGGACTATGTGAGCATGTTACGAAGGCTGCTTCCTCTGGGTAAGCGCCTGATCTTGACGAGGCCGAATACGGAGAGGGCCATGCCACCCGAGGCAATAGTGCCTCTTGCGCAAGAGCACATAGGGGAAATCGAAGTTGTCAGGGACTCACGCAAGGCCGTGGAACGGGCGCTCGCGGTCGCAGGTCCGGATGATCTCATCTGCGTAACGGGTTCCCTTTATCTTGTCGGTGAAATTAAGAGGAGTTTCTCTACGGGTATTTCGTGATACAGATATCTTCAGAAAAAAGTTCTGGAGGCGGGGCGGTCAAGTGATAATTCTGGAAAGGGCAAGATGGCGGCGGTCCATCTTATATCTCTTCATCTTTGCCTGTCTCTTCCCCGCATACGGGGCAACAGCCGCCGACACAGATGTTTCCAGGGGGCCGATTACCCTTGAGGCGGACAGTCTGGCCTACGATAGTGAGAAAGATACCTATCATGCAAAGGGCAATGTAATAATCATCTTCTCGGGAGGCGTCCTGCTTGCCGAATCGGCCGTCCTCAATAAGACTACAAATGATGCGACTGCCGAAGGGTATGTAATGCTGGTAAGCGATGGCGACATTCTTGAGGGAGATAAGGTGGACTTTAACATTCAATCGAAGAAAGGTATCGCCTACCAGGGCAAGATGTTTTTTGCCGCCAACCATTTCTACATAAAAGGTACGAAGATCGAGAAAACAGGAGAGGCCTCGTACCATTTTGAGAATGCCGTGGCCACTACATGTGACGGGGACTCTCCGGACTGGCGCCTGACCGGAAAAGAGCTGAATGTGACGATTGACGGCTACGGAACCATGACGAACGCGAAGTTTCTGGCTGACGGCGTACCCATCCTCTATACGCCTTATCTCTTATTTCCCGCTAAGACGACGAGGCAATCGGGCTTTCTCCCCCCTTATATAGGGTATTCGGCCGAGAGGTTAGGTTGGGATGTGGAGGTTCCATATTACTGGGCCATATCGGAAGATACCGATGCGACTTTCTATCAGCGGTACATGGACATGAAAGGATTCAAGGAAGGTGTTGAGTTCAGATACTTCCTGAGCAAGGACACATTCGGCACTTTTTACGGCGATTTCATGAACGATACCTCACGCCCCAATGAAACGAACGAAACAAATGGGGGCATTCCGAGAGACTGGCAATCCGACCATAAGAGATGGTCAATTTTCCTGAACCACGAAACGGCCTTCGACCCCTCGTTCTATCTCAGGACTGATATACACAAAGTTTCTGACAGTTTTTACTTTAGAGACTTTTCCTCGCACAACTATTATCTCGATAACTATTCACAGAATGAAACTAATAGATTCCAGAAGGTCCCTTTTTATGGAGACGATACGCTGGGGTCGCTGAATTCCACGGTGCGTTTGGCCAAAAACTGGCAACTGTACAACTTGACGGCCCTCGTCAGCTACACCGATGATTTCTCGAGTGTCTCAAATGACGCGACCCTGCAGAAGTATCCCGAAATAACACTGCATGGTGTTAAACGTCCAATATTCGGCTCTCCGGTTAACCTTGAATTTGACACCGTTTACGATTATTACTACAGGAATGATGGACAGAAGGGACACCTCTTCGACCTGCAGCCTCTCTTTTCCCTGCCTCTGCGGTGGCGCGACTTTCTCCAGGTTACCCCGCAGGTAGGGTTCAAAAGTACCTCCTGGAGCCGTGATGACAACGTTGACAACGGCCAAAGCAAGCAAGGTTCACGTGAAATGTATACTATAGGAGGAACGGCTACCACGGAAATCCATAAGATATTTGACGTAGGCGAAGGCGGTATTGACAAGATAAGACACGGCATCAGGCCAGAGATGACGTACATATATATTCCCAGCGTTTCACAGGACGATCTTCCCGATTTTGCTTCTGCTGTGCCCGGACAGAATACCCTGACATATTCACTGACCAACACGCTGCTGGCAAGGCTTAATGATAAAGACGGACGAAAGAGTTACCTCGAGTTTCTGCGCTTCAAGTTGAGCCAGACCTATGATTTCAATCAAACAAGCGGACAATCGCTCAGTGATGTCCATATGGAGCTTGACGTCAAGCCTCTCAATTATTTAACCTTTTCGGCACGTAACATTTACAGTGTTAACTCGACCGAATGGTCTCAGGAAAATTATGATGTTAGCGTAGGTGATTGGCGTGGCGATACAGCGACTGTGGGGTATCGTTACGCTAAGAACACCGTTAATGTAGTCAATCCGGATACGGCCACAACTCCGTTTACCTCCTTTCAATATAGCCAGTCACCCAATGAAGAGCTTGACATCTCCCTTAAGGCGGTATTGACACAATCTGTGGACTTCATCTATGTTTTGAGAAGAGATCAGCTTGATGATATAATCCTCGAACGGACATACGGCTTCAAATATCACAAGCAGTGCTGGGGGATTGAGGTCTACTACACGGAAAGCGAGAACGACAGGAGGTTCATGGTAGGTGTTACTCTCCTTGGTCTTGGCAAGTTCGGCGGTATGTAGGATTATCTGATTTGCTGAAGTTTTTCTTGACAAACTCCTGCTAATTTCATATAGATATCTTTTACTATTCAGGTTTGTGGGTGATTATATGAAGACTTATATCGCAAAGAAAGAGACGGTTGCGAGGAGCTGGTATGTCATTGATGCGGAAGGGCATATTCTGGGCAGACTCGCAAGCGAAGTGGCAAGGCGCCTGAGGGGAAAACATAAACCCGTCTACACGCCTTATACTGATACGGGCGATTTTGTCATCGTTGTTAATGCTGGCAAGGTCTCCCTCACGGGTAAAAAGCTCTCCGATAAGGTATATTACCATTATTCCGGTTATCCAGGCGGCATGAAAAGAACATATGCGGGTAAGCTGTTGCAGGAGAGCCCGGAGAAGGTATTGATGTACGCCGTCCGGGGTATGTTGCCGAAGAACACCCTGGGGAGAAAGATGCTCAAGAAACTTAAGGTTTATGTAAATGGCGATCATCCCCATGAGGCGCAGTGTCCCCAGGTGATCAAGTTATAATATCTTGGCATATTCGGTCTAAATTTACACGCTTTCTCAAATAAGGTTTTTGCGGGAGATAAAGATAATGGAAAAACGTTTCTACGCGACTGGTAAAAGAAAATACGCCATTGCCAGGGTCTACATGAAGGAAGGCAGCGGGAACCTTGTTGTTAACAAGAGGAATTTCGATGATTACTTCACGCGGGACAGCCTCAAGATGATCATCATGCAGCCTCTTGAGATTGTCGGTGCGCGAAACAGGTTTGATTTCTTCGTTAACGTATCGGGCGGCGGTATAGCCGGGCAGGCAGGGGCGATAAAGCACGGCATAACCAAGGCGCTGGTTGAGTATGATGCGGAATGGCGCTCAGCTTTGAAGAAGGCGGGGTTTCTCACGAGGGATTCGCGTATCAAGGAAAGAAAGAAATACGGCCAGCCGGGTGCGAGAAAGCATTTCCAATTCTCGAAAAGATAGGATCATGGAAGGAGGCTTCTCGGCCTCCTTTTTTTTGTGTGGAATATGGGCCATGCTTCTATAATGCGTGACCCAAACTGGAATGAGTGAATCCCGGGGTAGCGTTATGTTTAAGGTAGGCATATACGGTTCAAGCGGCTATACAGGCCAGGAGCTTCTCAGATTGCTCTTGAGGCATCCGAAAGCGGAAGTCGTGGCAGTCACATCAAGGAGGTATGCAGGTATTCCTGTTTCCGATGTCTACCCTGTTTTTGTGGGCTTGACGGACCTTGCATTTATCGACGCATCGCCTGAAGATGTGGCGAAGGCGGCTGATGTAATATTCCTCGCCCTACCCCACGGTGTTTCCATGGCAGTGGCCCCGGTTTTCCTCGCTGCCGGGAAGAAGGTGATTGATCTCAGCGCCGACTTCCGCCTGCGGGACGTTGCGACCTATGAACGATGGTACGAGGCGCATACCGCCAAGGATACAATTAAAGAAGCCGTTTACGGGCTACCGGAGTTATACGGTAACGAACTCGCCGAAGCCAGGCTGGTTGCCAATCCTGGCTGCTATCCTACGAGTGTGATTCTAGGTCTTGCCCCATTGCTTAAGGATAAAACGATAGATGATGGGTCAATAATTGCCGACTCAAAATCCGGGGTGAGCGGCGCGGGGCGGGAGCCGCAGGTCGGGACACTTTTCTGTGAGGTCGATGAGGGATTCAAGGCCTACAAAGTGGGCCAGCACAGGCACACGCCGGAAATGGAACAGGAGATCAGTGTGCTTGCCGGACATGATGTCAGGATTTCGTTCACTCCACATCTTCTTCCTATAACGAGAGGAATCTTGAGCACCATATATGCGACGCTTAAGGAGGATGCCGCGGCAACAGAGTTGCTTGGCCTCTACCGGGCGTTCTACAGAGGGAAGAAGTTTGTCCGGATTTACAGGGAGGGCACGTTTCCCAATATCTCTTCTGTACGGGGTTCCAATTACTGTGACATAGGACTTACCGTTGACGGGAGGACCAAGCGGGTCATCATCGTCTCCGCCATCGACAATCTTGTAAAAGGTGCGGCCGGACAGGCGATACAAAACATGAACATCATGTGCGGCTTAAGTGAAGACGCAGGACTGAATATGGTGTCGTTGTTCCCGTAATGAAGATATTCTTTCCAGGGCCATGACCATAAAGATTTACAATACACTTACCAGAAAGAAAGAAACATTTGTGCCCATAAAGGAGGGCAAGGTCGGGATCTACACGTGCGGCATAACCGCCTATGATGTCTGCCATGTAGGACATGCCCGTTCGGCCGTGGTTTTTGACATGATCACGCGGTACCTGAGGTACAGGGGCTATGACGTTAGGTATGTGAAGAATTTTACCGATGTGGACGACAAGATCATTGTCAAGGCGAACGGGGAAGGGAAGACAATATCCGAGATATCGGAAAGATATATAAGAGAACATGACGAAGACATGGATGCCTTGGGCATTGCGAGGCCTACGGTCGCACCGAGGGCCACTGAACATATCGCCGGCATGATCAAGCTGATCAACACACTCATTGCTAAAGGGCTTGCATATCAGTCCGACGGCGACATCTATTATGCCGTTGAGAAGTTCAAAGGATACGGGAAGCTCTCGGGAAGAAATCTGGAAGAGATGGTGGCCGGCGCGCGTGTGGATGTGAGTGAGAAGAAAAGGTATCCACTTGACTTCGCCCTCTGGAAAGCAAGCAAGGAGGGAGAGCCCTGGTGGGAAAGTCCCTGGGGCAGGGGGAGGCCTGGTTGGCATATCGAGTGCTCGGTCATGAGCCAGAATTTTCTCGGAGATACCTTCGATATCCATGGCGGTGGAGAGGACCTGGTATTCCCCCATCATGAGAACGAAATCGCCCAGTCCGAAGGAGCCACGGGCAAGCCCCTCGCCACGTACTGGGTGCATAACGGATTCGTGAAGGTGAGCAGCGAAAAGATGTCCAAGTCCCTGGGCAACTTCTTCACCATTAAAGATATCCTGAAGAATTACCACCCCGAGGTGGTGAGGCTTTTCATGCTTCAGAGCCATTATAAAGGACCGGTCGACTTTTCCACTGAGTCTCTCGCCGAGGCGCGGATGGGCATGGAGCGGTTCTATACGACGCTCAGGGCCGTTAAAGAGCTGCTCAAAAGTTGTGGGGATTATTCCGCGGTGCGCGCGGAACAGCTTACCGGAAAGGACAGGGAGATATTCGACAGGGTTGAATTGCTTCCCGATAGATTCAAAGAAGCAATGGACGATGATTTCAACACGCCGCGTGCCATCGGTTACATCTTCGACGCCGTGAGGCTTGTCAACGGTTACGTGACCAACGAGAAATTTTCCGTGTCCTCTGCCACCTGTTTTGTCCTCTACAAGGGGAGAAGGGCTGTTGCCGAGGTTGGTGGTGTCCTTGGATTATTCCTCGACGACCCTGATCAATATTTCATGAAGGACCGAAACAGGGAGGCGGGCAAACTCGGCTTGGATGTTCATGAGATAGAACGCTTGATCGAAGAGAGGCGAGCCGCCCGTCTTGCCAAAGACTGGAAAAAGGCCGACGAGATCAGGCGACTGCTTTCCGAAAAAAAGATCGCCCTCAAAGATTCTCCTTCCGGGACGGATTGGAAGATAGAATAGGATTTTAAGATGCTGCGGGTAGCGCAGTATCCTCTGCCGCGCCTAACATCGATCTGATAATTGTCCCCGCAGTACGGTAACTGCCTGGCCGCCGATATGAACTCGGTCTCCCTCCACACGCACACGCACAACGCCGCCCCTCGCTGAGGCCTGATAGCCTGCCATCTCACTCTTGCCCACTCGGGCCGCCCAGTATGGTGCAAGACAGCAGTGCGCAGAGCCCGTGACAGGGTCTTCATTCACTCCCACACGTGGGGCAAAGAACCGGGAGACAAAATCGTAGACCCCGCTTCTCGAAGGGCTGGTCACGATGATGCCTCGCGCGGGAATTTTATCGAGGAGTGCAAAATCTGGTTCCATTCCGCGCAATGTTTCTTCCGAATCCATCTCAACCAGGTAGTCAAAGCGATTCTTGCCGACATACCCCAGGGTAATCCCCAGCGCCCTACCAAGGCCTTCCGGGGCCGGTGCCCGCGTTTCCCGTTCTGCGGGGAAATCCATTTCAATCCAGCCTCTACCCTTAACGGCAGTGAGGAGGCCGCTTTTTGTTTGGAAGCGGGCCTGGAGGCCGGGCTCGATAAGACCTTCTTCCCACAAGGCATGGGCGCTCGCGAGTGTAGCATGCCCGCATAGTTCAACCTCTACGGCCGGCGTGAACCAGCGCAGATTAAAGCCGTCTTTTCTTTTTTCGAGGAACGCCGTCTCGGAGAGGTTCATCTCCCT
>DATJBN010000066.1:0-3418 GCA_035515335.1 Syntrophales bacterium
CCCGGCGAGGTAGAGGAGCCCCAGCGGCCTTATCCAGAGGTCATAGGCCGCAAAATCGTATATCCACGGATTGACAAGAAGGACATTCTTCTTATGGGAAGCCATAGGTACTACAGCTTATATAATTTTTGAGCGCATAAGACAACATAATCTCATCTCTTATTGGTAAATGCCGAGAAAAGACTTGAAGCTACAAATGAATATTGCTAACATGCCGGCTCAATGGAGAAACGAGTGAAATGAGATGCGTTGTCCAGAGGGTAGATAGTGCGCAAGTAACTGTCGAAGGACGGGTGGTATCGCGGATAGGTAAAGGACTTCTGGTCTTTCTCGGCGTAGAAAAAGGAGATGGCTCGGGCGATGCCGATTTTCTCCTTGAAAAAATAATCAATTTGAGGGTATTTGAAGACACACAGGGAAAGATGAACCTTTCGCTTATCGATACGTCAGGAGGCATGCTCATCATTTCTCAGTTCACCTTACTCGCCGATTGCAGGAAGGGACGAAGACCGTCTTTCATTGCTGCAGCAGACCCCGAGAATGCCAGAAGACTCTATGATTACTTCGTTGTCAAAGCCGGTGAAAAGGTAAAGCGTGTGGGAACGGGAGAATTTCAGGCGATGATGAAGATCGACTCGATAAACGATGGCCCGGTAACACTGCTACTTGACAGCAGGAAGCAATTTTAGGAAAGGGTGTTCATTTTGGAGACTAACACCGAGCCGTACGATATCAGGATAGACAAGGAGGGTGTCTGGTATTATAAGGGCAAGGAGATCTTCCGCCACGAAATCGTGAGATACTTCTATCAAAACCTCAAGGTCGACGAGAAGGGCAGATACATGATCGAACTCGAGAACGACCACTGCTACCTTGAGGTGGAAGACACTGCCTTTATCGTGAAGGCTGTGTACAGGTGCATGGCCGGTGCGGAAAATGATGAGAGCCTATATCTCTTGCTCTCCGACCAGAGCTTCGAAAAGCTCGACTGCGCTACGCTCCTTGTCGGAAAGGATAATGTACTGTACTGCTCCGTAAAGAAAGGCGCCTTTTTGACGCGATTTTCAAGGGCTGCCTATTATCAGATTGCCGATTTCATCGAATACGACGAGATTAACGACAATTACTTTATATCCGTCAAGGACAAGCGGTTCAACATAAGTACTGATTAATGTAACGGGTGCAAAACATTTGGAGAATACGAGATGCTGGATGACCATGTAAAGGAAACGCTGACATTTGACGATCTTCTGCTCGTTCCTTCCGAATCGAGCGTTCTGCCCAAGGACGCGGAAACGTCGACGTTGCTGACAAATAACATAACGCTCAATATACCGATTGTGAGTGCTGCCATGGATACCGTTACGGAATCAGGGACAGCCATATGCCTTGCACAGGAAGGTGGCATAGGCATCATTCACCGTAATATGAGCATTGAGAAGCAGGTGATCGAGGTCGACAAGGTGAAGAAATCGGAAAGCGGCATGATCATCGACCCTATCACGATTGAGCCTGAACAGAAGGTTCATGACGCCCTTGAATTGATGACCAAATACAGGATATCCGGAGTGCCCGTCGTCAAAAAAAGGAGACTGGTCGGAATACTAACAAACAGAGACCTCCGGTTCGAGACCGATCTCGACCAGCCGGTTGCCAACGTGATGACGAAGGAAAAGCTGGTCACCGTGTCATCGAATATAAGTCTCGAAGATTCTAAAGCACTTCTGCACAAACACAGGATCGAGAAGCTGCTCGTTGTCGATGATGATTACAGCCTGAAAGGAATGATTACGATCAAGGATATAGAAAAAATAAGAAGGTATCCTAAGTCATGCAAGGATTCCCGCGGCAGACTGCGGGTCGGAGCGGCAGTGGGCATTATCGACAGGGAGGCCAGGGTAGATGCCCTGATGTACGCAGGCGTTGACGTGATTGTGATAGACACCTCACACGGCCACACGTCCAGTGTTTTGGACGCAATCAGAGATACAAAGAGGAACTTCCCGAAGTGCGAACTTGTCGCAGGCAATGTGGCAACAGTGGAGGGGGCGGAAGCCCTGATTAAAGCGGGTGTTGACGCAGTCAAGGTGGGAGTCGGTCCAGGGTCCATATGCACAACGCGAATAATTGCCGGCGTCGGCATACCGCAGATGAGCGCAATCAGGGATGCTGCGAAAGTGGCGACGAAATACGACATCCCTATTATTTCCGACGGCGGTATCAAATACTCCGGCGATGTTGTTAAGGCCCTGGCTGCCGGTGCCCACACGGTGATGATAGGTAGCCTGTTCGCCGGCACCGAGGAGAGTCCGGGAGAGACCATACTGTTCCAAGGTAGAAGCTACAAGATGTATCGGGGAATGGGTTCCCTCGAGGCCATGAAGATGGGAAGCATGGACCGGTACTATCAGGATGACATAGAGAGCAGCCTTAAATCAGTCCCGGAAGGGATCGAGGGGAGGGTACCTTTCAGAGGATCGCTTTCCGCAAGCGTGAGCCAGCTTGTGGGAGGTCTTAAGGTAGGCATGGGATATGTGGGTTGCAGGACGATAAAGGAACTCAGGGAAAAGACGAAGTTCATAAGAATTACCTCCGCGGGACTGCGCGAAAGCCATGTCCACGATGTAATAATCACAAAAGAGGCGCCGAACTACTGGCTGGACTGAGGAAAGTGAAAACGAAGTAGAGACTTCACGGAATGCATCTCATGCGACCGTAGCTTGACGGTGCGTTGTCACGAATGTTTATTATCCAACCACCCTCGCTGGGAGAGCTTCTCAGTGCAACCCGGTATTTCCTGCACCTTCAATTTTCATGAGGCGGGGCCAAGATGAAGATCGATAATTTTGTTCACCTTCACGTTCATACGCAGTACAGCCTGCTTGACGGGACGATTCGTCTAGAAGGCCTTTTCAAGAAGGCCAAGGAATATGGAATGCCTGCCGTTGCGATGACGGATCACGGAAATATCTTTGGTGCCGTTGATTTCTATCAGCATGCGCTGAAGAGTTCCATCAAGCCTATCATCGGCTGCGAACTCTATGTAGCACCGAGAAGCCGCTTCGACAGAGGGACTCAGTCACCGGGAGAGGGCGCAAATCATCTGGTCGTACTTTGCAGAGACGAGGAGGGGTATAAGAACCTCATGAAGCTGGTCAGCGCTGCCTATATCGAAGGCTTTTATTACCGGCCACGAATAGACAAGGAGCTCCTCTCCGCACATAGCGGCGGCCTGATAGGGCTCAGCGCATGTCTGCACGGGGAGATAGCAGGCCAGCTGCTCAAAGGGAATGTCGAAGCTGCCAGGCGAGCGGCTGTAGAATACAGAGACATTTTCGCGGAAGGCAATTTTTATCTCGAGATCATGGAAAACGGACTTCCGGAGCAGAAAACGGTAAACAGGGGTCTCGTGAGGTTG
>DATJBN010000067.1:0-9450 GCA_035515335.1 Syntrophales bacterium
TGGAAGATGGATCGCAATTCCCTGAAAACAGGAATTGGTTCTATTCCCCGGGTTTTTGCCAGCGCACGGCGACGAAGGCGCCTTCCATTGATTGCATAGCCTTGCTTGCATCCTCTGTTTCTATGGCCTCATCAGGCGGGGCTTCTTTGGCAAAGTGGATCGCAGTTCCTGCAACACCTTCAACAGGTGCGAGTGAAAGCATTTCTTCAGGCGATCTCATGACCGCCTTACTGAATATGGCGTGCCCCTTCTTTGCCTCCTCTTTTCTCCGGTGAGCCCAGGGGCCGCGGCTGTTGAGGGTGGCAACGACAACGACTCCTCCTTTTTTCGCGACGCGGAAGAGTTCAGCTATGGAACTCTTTGCGTCAGCGATGAACTCAAGGGCGGTGACGGAAACAACTTTATCAAAGGACTCTGCACGGAAGGGCAGGGCCGATATGTCGCCGCGCAGCGCCTTGAAGGAGCCTTTTCTGAACTTTTCCGTCGCTCTTTTTAGCATCGGAAAGGATATGTCGAGGCCCACGACGTTTGCCCCAGAAGATATCACGTCGTGCGTGAACACGCCCGTTCCGCAACCTGCGTCGAGTACCGACTCTCCGGGGGCGGGCTTGAGGAATTCCAATATCAGTTCGCTCTCATATGTTTTCACGAGCGAGCCGATGGGAGTCTCAAACCATCGATCGTACTTCTCGGGCCAGGTGTCGAATGTGTCTTCTCGTTTCTTCATAGATGAGATTCCAGCGCGATTGAGATTTCACAACTAAAAACAAGTGAGATTTGATTATCACTTTTTTCCGAGAGGGTCAATTGTTTGACCTTGACATTCATATTCGTTTTATTTACTCAATTGAGAGGCTGCGCTGCATGAATTGCAGTGGCTTCGGACTGACTCGAAAGGCAACAAAGATGAACATCATCGTTTCCGGGTCACTGGCATACGACAGGATTATGGATTTCCCCGGACATTTCTCGGAGCATATCCTCCCGGGAAAGCTCCATGTCCTGAACGTCTGCTTCCAGGTGAACGGCATGCGGGAAAAATTCGGCGGCACGGCGGGGAACATCGCCTACGCGCTCTCCCTTATGGGGGAGAAGCCGCTGATTTCCGCAACAATCGGCCACGATTACCACAGGTACTTCGACTGGTTTCTCAAGAACGGGATTTCAACCAAGGGGATCAAGGTCATATACGAGGAGTTCACGGCAGGCGCATACATTACGACCGACCTTGCCGACAACCAGATCACGGGCTTCAATCCGGGCGCCATGAAGTATTCATCATCCCTTGATTTCTACAGATTCGCTCCGCAAGACACTATCGCCATCATCTCTCCCGGCAACCTCGCAGACATGGCAAATTATCCCCGCATTTGCAAGGAGAAGGGGATTGCCTACATATTCGATCCCGGACAGTCCCTGCCGGTGCTTGACGCGAAGGACGTTTCCGAAGCAATCGACGGATGCCGGATACTGATATCGAATGATTATGAACTGGACCTCATCGTGAAAAAGACTGGGCTCGCCAGGAAGGACATCGTACAGCGCGCCGGAACCGTCATCGTCACCTTGGGTGAGGCGGGCTCCCAGGTGATGACGGCAAAAGACAAATTTGACATACCGGTCGTCAAGCCGAGGAAGGTGGACGACCCGACGGGTGCAGGCGACGCATACAGAGGCGGGCTGATAAGCGGGCTCGTGGGAGGTAAAGACATCGACCAGTGTGCACGGATGGGAAGCGTCTGCGCGTCCTTTGCCGTGGAATGTTACGGCACACAGGATTACACCTTCAGCAGGGATGAATTCGAAGAGAGGCTGAAAATTTCATTTTGACGAAAGCCGCATAGCGTGAGGCGGAAGACACAAAAAATTACATCAGGAGAAAACTACTATGGCAAAGATGAAGAATGTTAGCATCGAAGCGAAGCTAGACGACAGATTCAAGGTCGAGGTGAAGGCGGGAAGCCACACCCTTTATGTCGACCAGCCGACTACAGGAGGTGGCACTGACGCAGGGCCGAATCCGATCGAATGTCTGTTCACGGCGCTTGCGGGCTGCATAGCCACCACGGCAAGGATTATCGCCATCCAGAGCAGGTATAAACTCAACGGCATGAAGATGAAGGTCGAAGGAACATTCGATCAGGAGACGATACTCGGCAAGAGCAAGGAGAACAGGGCCGGGGTGGAGGAAATAAAAGTCACGCTGGACATCGACGCCGATATGACCAAAGAAGAGAAGGACGCGTTCGTTCACCACATAGAGACTAGGTGCCCCATCTCGGACAATATCGGAAACATAACGCCCATCAAGATCGAGATATCTTAACTCGCGACAGAAGTGCTGCCGTTTTTTCAGGGCGGTTGGGTTGCTTCGACCGCCCTTGTCGTTTCTCCGTTCAATCCTGCTCTGCAGGAGAAGGGTCTCAACCGTAGCCCAGTTCCGCAAGCCTCTCTTCGCTCATCCCCAGAAAATGTGCGACTTCGTGAACGAGGGTTATCTCGATCTCATCTTCAAGCTCTTCCAAAGTCTCGCACATCTCTTCCAGAGGTTCCTGGAACAGTATTATCGTGTCCGGGTAGAGGGGCGGGTAAAGGGCTGTGCGTTCTCGCAGTGATGTACCCCTGTAAACGCCGAGGAGTGTTTCATGACGGCCGAGGCCCATCTCTTCGCGGATATCCTTTGACGGTCGTTTCTGGATGGAGATGACTACATTCTTCAAATGATCGCGTATCTCTTCCGGGATGCGGGCAATAGCCTTCGTGACGGCCCGGTCGATATCTGCTTTCGTCAGTCTCCGCGTCTTCATAGGCGTCATTATGCTGCAGGACTAATGTCCTGCATTACGTCTCTTGAATCCCGGCGCCGTTGCCCGCTTCGTGGGCCTCTATCTTTTTTGTGAGTCCGTCCCACGAGAGGTAGAGGTCTTCCAGCTCTTTTGTTATCTGGTGAAGCTCCTGATTCAATTGCCTCACCTTCTCTCCGTCCCTGTGGGTCGCGGGTTCGCAGAGGGTCTTCTCGTTTTCCGCCTTTTTTTCTTCGAGGTGGATGATGCGGTTCTCGATCGTCTTCAGTTCCTTCTTAAAATCGCTCATGATCCGGGAGAGTCTGTTTCTTTCCTCCGCCTCGATCCGCTTTCCTTCTTTTGTCTTGAAAGACTTCCGAGCGGGGGGCGGCACTTTTCCCTCATCGGGCGTCACGGTCTCCTCTCCCGCCATCTCGCTCCGCTTCTGGATGAAATAGGAATAGTTCCCGAGATACTCCAGGCACCGCCCGTTGCGTAGCTCGATCACCCTGCTCACGAGATTGTCGAGGAAGAAGCGGTCGTGGGAAACGATGATCACCGTTCCTGCGTAGGAGAGGAGGGCACCCTGAAAAATTTCTTTGGTCTTTAGATCGAGGTGATTGGTCGGCTCGTCGAGGATGAGGAGGTTCGAATCCTGGAGAAGTATTTTTAGAAGCGCGAGGCGGGACTTCTCACCGCCGGAGAGCACCGATATCTCCTTGTAGATGTCGTCCCCGGAAAAGAGGAAGGTGCCCAGGAGGTTTCTTCTTTCCTGATCGTTCGCCTTAGTTGCCGTCTGCGAGACGTCCTCCCAGATGGTGCGCCTGTAGTCAAGATTCTGGGCGCTCTCCTGGGAGAAGAAGGCGAGGCTCACGTTAAGACCGTAGGTCACCGTCCCTGAGGAAGGCTCTTCGACACCTCCAAGAATCCGGGCAAGAGTGGATTTTCCGGCGCCGTTGACGCCGACGAGCGCCATCTTTTCTCCCCGGTGGACCATAAGATCAAACGGCTCAAAGACCTTTACATCTCCATAGCTCTTGGAAATATTTTTTGCCGAGACCACATCCCTGCCGCTCTTCGGCGCCTCGGGAAATTTTATGTGTACCTGTCTTCTCGCTCTTTCGCTTTCGATTACCTCGAAGCGCTCAAGCATCTTGATCCTGCTCTGCACCTGCTTTGCCTTGGTTGCCTTGTAGCGGAACCGCTCGATGAACTCCTGCGTCTTTTTGATCTCGCTTCGCTGCAGGGCCATCTGCTTTTTCAGCGCCTCGAGGCGCCGGTCTTTTTCGCTGAGATAGAAAGAATAGTTCCCCTTGTAGACGGTCAGATGGTGATTTGCGAGCTCCACGATCTGCGTCACCATCTTGTCGAGGAATACGTGGTCGTGGGCGATTGCAAGCAGGGTGCCGTGGTAATTCTTGAGGTAGCTCTCCAGCCATTCCATGCTCTCCGTATCCAGATGATTTGTCGGTTCATCAAGGAGCATGATATCCGGAGCGGAAAGAAGGATGAGCGCGATGAGAATCCGCATCTTCCAGCCGCCGGAAAATTCCATGCAGCTTTTTTCGAAATCCTTCTCGCGGAATCCGAAGCCGTTCAGTATCTGTTTCGCCTTGGCATCGAAGCGGTATCCTTCGGCAGACTGAAAATGCGCGGCAGCCGCCTCGTAGGACTTGACTATCTCCTGATACTCCGGCGAGTCGGGATCATATCTCGCTATGCGGGCCTCATAGTCCTTCAACGTCTCTTCGATTCTCTCTATGCCGCTCTTCTTCCTGAGATAGTCCATGAGCGGCACGGGCTCGAGCTCTACGAGGTCCTGCGGCAGATAGCCGATAGTCCTCACCTTGCGGTTCTGTATTTCGATCGCGCCTTCGTCGATGTCCACCATCCCCATGATCGCACGGAAGAGTGTGGTCTTCCCTGTCCCGTTGTCACCCACGAGTCCGACCCTGCTTCTCTCCGGGATCATCCAGGTGATCCTGTCGAAGAGCCGGTTATGAGCGAATGAAAGAGAAACATTATTCAGATAAATCATCGATTAACTACCGATATTGGCATCATTTTTCAGGTGAGGGAGTATAATGAAAAGGAAAAGAGCTGTCAATACGCTATGGTTTTTCCGACTGATCATTTCGAGAGCGCGAAATTCTTTTTTATCCTTGACATCAGGATGGCAGTCCCCTATATTCACAAGCCACAAGGTACGTTTTTGTATCAATAGGGCGTTGCAATTTAACATTTTTGAATTACTATTCCATCCTGAATTGACCTACAGGATCGCTTCCGGTTGAGAACTGAAGTCATACACGTTTGCCAAAAATTCGCGGCCCCGAGTGCGCCTCAAACTTCGAGGCGCGTAGATTCAATTGAGAGATTCTAGTTCGATTAAAATATTGAAGGATGATTTTATGCCCAAACGCCCCGACATCAACAAAGTAATGATAATAGGATCAGGACCCATCGTGATCGGCCAGGCATGCGAGTTCGATTATTCCGGTACGCAGGCATGCAAGGCGTTGAGGAAGCTAGGCTATGAGATAGTGCTCGTTAACTCCAATCCCGCGACCATCATGACCGACCCGGGAATGGCCGACGTTACCTACGTGGAGCCCCTGAATATCCAGTACCTGACGGAGATAATCGAGAATGAAAGGCCCGACGCGATTCTTCCCAACCTTGGCGGACAGAATGGCCTCAACCTGACTTCGCAGCTCCACCGCGAGGGAGTGCTCGAGAAACACGGCGTCAAAGTAATCGGCGTCCAGGTGGACGCAATCGAGAGGGGTGAGGACCGCATTGCCTTCAAGGACACGATGAACAAGCTCGGGATAGAGATGCCGCGGAGCGAGCCTGCCTACGGCGTTGAGGAAGCCAAGGAGATCGCGGCAAGAATCGGTTATCCGGTTGTGATACGACCTGCCTATACTATGGGGGGAACCGGGGGAGGACTTGTATACAACCTGGAAGAACTCCGTGTCGTTGCTAATCGCGGCATATCGGCAAGCCTCGTGGGACAGATCCTCATAGAGGAATCGGTCCTGGGCTGGGAGGAACTCGAGCTTGAGGTGGTCCGCGATGCCAAGAATCAGATGATCACCGTGTGCTTCATCGAGAATGTGGACGCCATGGGCGTGCACACGGGCGATTCCTACTGCACGGCGCCGATGCTCACTATCGACCCCAAACTCCAGGAGCGCCTGCAGAAACACTCATACGACATAGTTGAGGCGATCGAGGTCATAGGCGGCACAAACATCCAGTTTGCCCACGACCCTCAAACTGGACGCGTTGTTGTCATTGAGATCAACCCCAGGACATCACGCTCCTCTGCACTTGCATCGAAGGCCACTGGTTTCCCCATCGCCTACGTTTCATCGCTTCTTGCTGGCGGCCTCACGCTCGATGAAATCCCGTACTGGCGTGCGGGAACCCTCGACAAGTACATACCATGGGGAGAATATGTTGTCGTCAAGTTCTCCCGGTGGGACTTCGAAAAGTTTCCGGGCGCAGAGGACAAACTGGGAACCCAGATGCGTGCGGTGGGCGAGGTGATGAGCATCGGAAAGAATTACAAGGAAGCCTTTCAGAAATCCATCCGCTCCCTGGAAAAGGGCCGCCACGGCCTGGGTTTCGCCAGGGACTTCAACAAGAGAACTCTCGAGGAACTGATGGACCTCCTCTATGAACCGTCAAGCGAACGTCAGTTCATCATGTACGAGGCCCTGAGAAAGGGCGCTTCCGTGGATGCCCTTTACAAAAAGACCTATATCAAGCCATGGTTCATCGAGCAGATGAAGGAACTGGTGGAGATCGAAGAGAAGATACTGAAATACAATATGGAGAATCTCCCCGACGACCTTATGCGGCAGGCAAAGAAAGATGGCTTCGCGGACCGCTATCTCGCGATGCTTCTGAAAGCTCCCGAGACGGCTGTGCGGGAGCGACGCCTGGTACTGGGGATGAGTGAAACATGGGAGCCCGTGCCGGTGAGTGGGGTGGAAAATGCGGCATATTACTTCTCGACCTACAATGCGCCCGATAAAGTCGGCGTGACCGATCGCAGGAAGATCATGGTTTTGGGCGGCGGGCCGAACAGGATCGGCCAGGGAATCGAATTCGACTACTGCTGCGTGCATGCAGCATTCGCACTCCGCGACGAGGGTTATGAGTCGATCATGGTGAACTGCAACCCGGAGACCGTTTCCACCGACTACGACACATCGGACAAGCTCTACTTTGAGCCCCTCACGGTAGAGGATGTGCTTTCCATCTACAACAAGGAAATGCCCGAAGGCGTTATCGTGCAGTTCGGAGGACAGACGCCGCTCAACATCGCAAGCGATCTCCACGAGGCGGGGGTGAGGATCATCGGCACATCGCCGGAGACGATCGATCTTGCCGAGGACCGCGACCGCTTCCGCCAGATGATGAAAAAGCTCGGGATCCCGATGCCCGAATCCGGAATGGCAAGTAATCTGGAAGATGCCATTGCCGTTGCCGCCAGGATCGGTTACCCGCTCATGGTGCGTCCCTCGTATGTCCTAGGCGGACGGGGAATGGAGGTCGTGCACGATGAGCAGATGCTGCGGCGCTTCGTGGCAGCAGCCGTGGGCGTGACGCCCGAGCGGCCGATCCTCATTGATAAGTTTCTGGAAAACGCAATCGAGGCTGAGGCTGACGCGATCAGCGACGGAGCGGATGCCTTCGTTCCCGCGGTGATGGAGCACATCGAGCTTGCGGGAATCCATTCAGGCGATTCGGCCTGCGTAATTCCGCCTATCAGCATCCCCCTGCGTCATATCGAAACGATCTGCGACTACACGAGAAAGATCGCCGTTGAGTTTAATGTCGTGGGACTGATGAACATCCAGTACGCAATTGCAAAAGATGTCGTCTATATACTCGAAGCAAACCCGAGAGCATCGAGGACCGTGCCTCTCGTCTCCAAGGTCTGCAATGTCTCCATGGCGCGCATTGCAACACAGGTCATGCTCGGAAAGAAGCTTGCTGACTTGAATCTCAAAGAAAGGTCGTTCAGACACTTCGGCGTGAAGGAGGCCGTCTTCCCTTTCAACATGTTCCAGGAGGTCGACCCCGTGCTGGGACCGGAGATGCGCTCCACAGGCGAGGTCCTGGGGCTTGCCGATTCCTTCGGTCTTGCCTTCTACAAGGCGGAGGAAGCTGCGCAGCAGCTTCTTCCCGATAGCGGGACGGTGCTGATCACCGTGAATGATGAAGACAAGGCAAGTGTTTCGGAAGTGGCCCGGGAATTCCAGAGGCTGGGTTTCAAGATCAAGGCGACGGAGGGAACACACCAGTTCCTCGTGAAAAACGGGATTGAGGCAGAGCCGATACTGAAGATGCATGAGGGCAGGCCGAACATCGTCGATGGAATCAAGAACAGGGATATCCAGCTTGTGATCAACACGCCCAACGGGAGGCTCGGCAAGTACGACGATTCATACATCCGGAAGAGCGCAATCACTTACAAGATCCCTTACATCACGACGATCGCGGCCGCGGTTGCAGCCGCCAAGGGGATCGCGGCGAACCGCCTCAAACACAGCCGCGCAAAATCACTGCAGTCTTACCATCGGGATATCAAGTGACGGATATTGCGGGATGGGGGAGTGTGAAGAGGCAGGGATGAGACTTCTATATAACGAATTCCCTCACCCTTCTTATTTTCCAGATGTAGTCGATTGTCTCGGGTTTGAATCCCTTGTTCAATCTGTTCTTCACCTCGTGTGGGCCGAGGTTGTAGGCAGCGAGCGCGAGTTCTCGATCCTTGAACTTCTCAAGCAGCGACTTGTAGTATTTTGTTCCGGCCTTGAGGTTATTGATGGGATGCTCTACATCGTCAAACCCCATCTCTCTGCCGGTTGCCGGTTTGACGCCCATCAGGCCTACGGCGCCTTTTCCTGATTCGGAGGCCTCGTCGATCAGTGATTCGACGATAGCTATGGCCTTGATGTCTCCGGGACAGATGTAATACCTCTTCGATATTTCTATTATATCCCTGCCGTATTTTCGCTCTAAGTTATTGGCCAGCTTGCGGATCTCTCCGTCGCTTGCCCAGAGAAGGGATTTTGTTACGGCACGCTCGACATCGGCGGCGTTAGCTTCCGAATACGAAGTGATCGCTTTTAATCTGATATCGCAAACAAAGGCTATCAGGAAAATGATGACAATAGCCGCGGAGAAAGTAATGTAAACCTTTTTTTGCATTTCTCACTCCTTCTGGAATGTCCAGCCGACCGGTTGATTCGCGCTGGTTTCTCTATAAAAGGAAAGGCACTCGGGTATATTACCTATACGGGAGTGCCTGTTTTTTGCGAATCGGGCTCTTACAGGGCCTTCACGTTTTCTGCAGCCGGGCCTTTCTTGCCCTGCGTTACGTCGAAACTAACGCGCTGACCTTCGGACAGCGTCTTGAAACCATCGCCCTGAATGGCGCTGTGGTGAACAAATACGTCGCCGCCTTCATCCTTCTCGATGAAACCAAAGCCTTTCCGCTCGTTAAACCATTTCACTTTACCTTCTGGCATCGCTCTAATCCTCCTTTCTGAAAATTTTGCCAAGTCGTCGGATTACAGCTTTGACAGAAAGAAAAAGGCCACCAAGACCTCAAAGAGCATGGCGGCCAACCTTTGCACTTCAATAT
>DATJBN010000068.1:0-4738 GCA_035515335.1 Syntrophales bacterium
TACCGATCAGACGCGGCCCTGCAGATGCACTGCGCAGCAGATCAGGCAGTATCAGGCAAGGATATCCGGTCCGCTCCTCGACAGGATAGATATCCACATCGAGGTCCCTTCCGTAAAATATAAGGACCTTGCCGGAAGACTGGCGGGCGAATCGTCCGCCGCCATCAAGGGAAGGATAGAAAAGGCGAGGGTCGTCCAGAGGGAGAGGTTTCCGGCGAGGGAGATACAGTTCAATGCGCGGATGTCCGACAAGGATGTAAAGCTCTTCTGTAAGGTTGACGAGGATTCCCAGAAACTGATCGAAATGGCCATCGAGAAGCTCGGACTCTCCGTGCGGGCCTATACCAAGGTGCTGAAGATCGGCAGAACAATCGCAGACCTTGAAGAGGATGAGAATATCCAGCCGCGCCACGTCGCCGAAGCAATCCAGCACAGAAGCCTTGATAGAAAAATGATTTAGTGGTAAGGACTCTGACAGTGTCTGCTATTGCAGGAGGGAAGACTGTATGGAAATGAAGATTGTTCGTGCTAAACCGAAGCAAATGAAGGAGAAGCCCAAAGATGAGTCGACCTTGGGGTTCGGGAAGATCTTTACCGATCACATCTTCACCATGAAGTATCATTCCGACCGGGGATGGTATGACGCGATGATAGAGCCCTATCGCCCTCTTTCACTCGACCCCACGGCAATGTGCCTTCATTACGGGCAGGAAATATTTGAGGGACTCAAGGCCTATCGGGGCAAGAACGACGCACTTTATCTTTTCAGACCGGACCGGAATATAGACCGGATGAATAACTCTGCGGACAGACTCTGCATGCCGCGGGTCGATCCCGCGCTCTTCCTTACCGCCTTGAAGAAACTCGTCCTCATCGAAAAGGACTGGGTGCCCAGGTCCCACGGGGCATCTCTCTATATCAGACCGACGATGATAGCGACCGAGGCCGCGTTGGGCGTGCACAGTTCCAATGCATATCTCTTCTTCATCGTTGTGGGTCCGGTCGGGCCGTACTATCCGGAGGGGTTCAGCCCGACGAGCCTCTACGTTGACGAGGAATACGTCCGTGCGGTGCGGGGCGGCATCGGATTCACCAAGGCTGCGGGCAATTATGCAGCCAGCCTTCTCGCGAGCAAGCGTGCGGCCGAAAAGGGATTTACCCAGGTGCTGTGGCTGGACGCGATCGAAAGAAAATGCGTCGAGGAAGTCGGGACGAGCAATATCTTCTTTCTCATCGAGGATGAACTGATTACGCCGCCGCTTACGGGCAGCATTCTGCCCGGTGTGACGCGCGACTCGGTGATAAAGATGGCGAAGCGCTGGAAAATCGCCGTCTCCGAAAGACCTATAACAATAGACGAAGTCCTGGCTGCATCCGCCAAAGGGACGCTCAAGGAGGCATTCGCATCCGGGACGGCTGCCATTGTCTCGCCCATAGGAGAGATTTTTTATAAGGGGAAGCCGATCTCCATAAGCGGGGGAAAGATAGGGGCGCTCACGGAAAAACTATACAACGAAATACTCCAGATACAGTACGGTGAAAAGGATGATCCCTTTGGCTGGAGAGTACCTGTGACCGACTGATTCGTGTTCTTGATATTCTTTGAGTAAAGGGATTTTAAATCCACAGGAGTGTGGAAAAGATTGTTGATACG
Source organism: Syntrophales bacterium (assembly GCA_035515335.1). Classification (GTDB taxonomy): domain Bacteria; phylum Desulfobacterota; class Syntrophia; order Syntrophales; family UBA2185; genus Fen-1135. The sequence continues at coordinate 1,655 of DATJBN010000068.1, forward strand.
TTTGTTGATAAGGTTCGTAAGCTTTGAATTGTGACGGTCTTATACCTCATTGCATACGATTTAGGCACTCGGCAGACCTGATATAGGAAGGCTTCCTTCCAGAGTTTAGAAAGATGAAAAAACAGTCACGACCAATTTACTGTTTATCGACGACGGCGTTCATTGCTGTTTTTGTTTTTTTCTTCACCGCCCAGGCACTATGTGCCGATGTCCTGACTCTTGATCAACTGATTGCCAAGATCCAGGAGAGGTATGAAGCGACGAAGGACATCAGGGCCCAGTTTACTCAGGAAGTGACGATCAAGTCCATGAATAAGACGGAGAGGGAAGAGGGGGTTGTCTCCGTGAAGAACCCCCGGAGGATGCTGTGGGTCTATTCAAAGCCCAGAGCCAAGAAACTGATAATCAATCAGGAGAAGGCCTGGCTGTATATCCCGGAGGATCATGCCGCCTACGTGCAGGATTCTGAAAAGATCTACAGTTCGAAGCTGGGCGTCAAGTTCCTTTCCGGCATCGGCAAGCTCGGCGAGGATTTTGAGATCGGTTTTTCCAAACCCGAGAGTGTTGACAAGAACGGAAACTATCTCCTTACTCTGGTGCCCAAGGCTACGGACACCGGCGTCGGCAAGCTTTACCTCACGGTCGATAAGAACGACTTTCAGGTCATTCAGTGCAGCTTTACGGATCTTTATGGAAATCTCACCCGCATCAGGCTCACCGGCATAAAGATAAACAACAACCTCGAGGACAAGCTCTTCAATTTCAAGCCTCCTGCAGGCGTGGAAGTTTTCAATATGCCCTGAGTGAGGTTACGCGGTTCCTTGATCATCTCGCTTCCCGCATCCTGTGAGGTCTCAAGCCGTTTCTATTGCCGGAAATTAGGATGAAAGAATGAAACGCCTTGCCATCGATGAGTCTATCTGCCGCCATCTTGAAAAGGCCATGGCATTGGAATGGCTTGATACCAATGGTCTGGGTGGATACGCTTCCTCCACGATACTCGGCTGCAATACAAGAAAATATCACGGCCTTCTGGTCGGAAACCTCAAGAATCCGAAGGGGAGATACGTCCTCCTCGCGTGGGTCGAGGATGCCGTTGCGGCAGACAAGGAAATCTTCCTCTCCTCTGCGCAGTACCCGGGATTCTTTTTTCCAGGGGATGCATTTTTTCTTTCGAAGTTCCGTCTCGATAATTTCCCCATGTTCACATACGAAGCGGAGGGAGTTCGCATCCGGAAGTCGGTCATGATGGTCGCAAAAGAGGATCGCGTGCTTATCAGGTATGAAATCAGAAAACTTGCGAAACCGGGCAGCCTGCGTGTCAGACCGTTCCTCGCGTTTCGCGGTTACCACGGCCTTACGAAAGAGAACGCTTTTATTCACAAGAAAGCGGAGGAGTTGGAGGAAGGGTTCAAATTTCAACCTTATGACGGCATGCCTCCCATGATTATGGAAGCGAATGTGGAAACAAGATTTTTGCCTTCGCCTGTCTGGCACAACAATTTTGAATACAGGGTCGAAAAGGAGAGGGGCTTCGACTGGCGCGAGGATCTTTTCTGCCCCGGCGCTTTTGAAATGCCTATCCGGGAGGGAAGTTCGGTGATTCTTTCTGCTGCAACATTCTCTTCCCGGGAGAAGCCGGATGAGGCATGGGCAAGAGAAGAAGCGAGGCGCGTGGGTGAAGCGGCAAGGGACGAGGGTGTTGCGGAGAAGATCAAAGATGAAGAGGACAGGGTTAACGTGAGGAACCTGATATCCTCGGGCCGGCAATTCCATGTCGATTCACCGTCCGGAAGACCGGCCATCATCGCGGGCTATCACTGGTTCGGAGATTGGGGGAGGGACACGCTCATCTCCCTGCCTGGGCTTACATTCCTCTCCGGCCGTACCGAGGAGGGGATGGCCATCCTCGCTTCGATAGGCGCCTACGAGAAGGACGGACTGCTCCCGAATTTCTTTTCCGATGACGAGACAGGGAACGCATATAACACGGTGGATACGTCCTTGTGGTATTTCTGGGCCGTCCAGCAGATGCTCATGAACAAAGGCGACATGGGCTTCGTAAAGAGCCGGCTCTGGCCGGTTATGAAGAGGATACTCACGGGCTATATGGACGGTACGGCATTCAACGTCGGCACGGACAAAAACGGTCTCCTCCATGCAGGTGACAGAAATACACACATAACGTGGATGGATGCGACCGTGGCGGGTACACCCGTTACACCGCGTTGGGGGTACCCTGTCGAGATCAATGCGCTCTGGTACAATGCCGTCTCTTTTGCCAATGAACTCTGTCAGCTATTCGGTGAAAGCAGCTATAATCTCCCCGACTTGATCACGAGAATCAAGAAATCCTTTGTCGATACCTTCTGGATTGAAGAAGGAGTCTATCTCGGTGATGTCTTCCGTGACGGCGTTCTCGATCATGCCGTGAGGCCGAATCAGATACTCGCCGTATCTCTTCCCCATTCTCCTCTCGATGCTGCCCGCTGGAAGGGCGTGGTCGATAAGGTAAAGAAGCACCTCCTCACCCCCGTCGGACTTCGGACCCTCTCGCCTGAGGACCGGGAATACCGGCCCTTGTATGAAGGTGACGGCACTGCAAGGGACGCTGCCTACCATCAGGGAACCGTCTGGCCCTGGCTGATCGGACATTTTGGTGAAGCCTGCATTAAAGCTGCGGAAGATAAAGCTCTGGCGAAGAGATTCCTTGTCAACTACTTGCGACAATTTATCGGCCGGCATATGAAGGAGGTGGGTATCGGGTGTGTCTCCGAAATATTCGACGGCGATCCCCCCCATCGGCCGAACGGGTGCATATCGCAGGCCTGGAGTGTTGCGGAGTTGATCAGGTTGCACATGCTTCTCAGCAATGTTCCCGATGATTAGATCAGATTACTGCGTTTCCTGTCATGCATGTGAGAAGTTTTTCTGTTTACTTTGAACTCCTGTTATGACAGTATGACTGATATTTCAGTGGTACCGTGCGACAGTCACCTCTGTAAGAACATTCCGATAAAGACACCATTGTTTTCCGGCAAGGAGGCGTAGAGCCGTTGAGAGTCCTTATGTTCGGATGGGAAT
>DATJBN010000069.1:0-2621 GCA_035515335.1 Syntrophales bacterium
GCGTTCACCCAGAATGGCCCTCCGCCGGGCTCCCCCTCGTTCTTCACCATCCCGCAGACTCTGATCGGCCTGTTGAGCAGTAGGACAATGGAAGAGCGCTTCTCGCTTTGGGTCAGATTCTCAAATCCCGGCTTGATTGCGAGATGGAGGCTCTTCCTGCAAAACAGGAGGACGTCATGAAGGGTCTTTTCATCCGGCTGGGATTTCTCAAGAAGCTCCAGGTAACGGAAGATCTCTTTCTGAAGAGAGATGAGATAGCCGCCTATGACCTTCTTGTACAACACGGTGATCGGCTTCAACCTGTCGGGAACTACGTTATCGATGTTTTTCAGATAGACTATGTCTCCGCATGCATCGTTGAGATTGTCGAGAAGTGCTCCGTGGCCGCCGGGCCTGAAGACGAGTTCCTCATTCTGATCCCGAAAAGGATGGTTATCAAGATCGACGGCAATTGTATTGGTGGATGGCCTCTGAGTGGAGAGGGCAATTGCGAAGTTTACGTCATAGTCTTTCTCGTAATACCCCCGGACTGTGGACAGGTATCCGGCGATATCGTCATTATGCTCATCCGAGAGCGTGAAATGCAGCCTGCAGGTGCGGCATGCATCCTTTGCGTACATCGCCGCTTCTACAAGGTGCTCTTCGATGGCAGTGCGGCTACCGCCGGAATATGTGTGAAACTTAAGGAGCGCCTTGGGAAGGCTCCCGTAATTAAGGCCCCTAGAAGTCAGTATATAGACGAGGATGTCGGCATATTTTCCTTCGGCGATCATGCTCTCGATCCGCTCGCCCTTGCGCGCAATCACGCTTGTGAGATCTCCGTAAAAGGCAAACCTTTTGAGGTCTCTTGCGAGGGCTTCTTTCTCGCCCTTGTTCAAATCCCCTTTCTCCAGATATACATACCAGTCTTTGAACATGCGGCTCGCGGCGCCGGAGGCTGGCACGAACTTCAATATCTCCCGGCCGGATTTGACCTCCTCATCATAGACATCAACCATCATTGAGATCTCATCCTTTGCAAGTGCCTCGATTCCGTCACCCACAGTGCACGGCCTTACAAGCTCAAGAGGATTGACGCCCTTGTTGAAAAGCCCGATTTGTGCCTCTACACGCTCTTTCGTGAGACCTTCTTTTTCAATCTGCCTTACATCCGCATCGCTAAACTTCATGCTGGCTCGCATCGCACATCCAGACTATTGATGCGCTATTTCTTCTTCACTTTCTTTGCAGGCCCCTTCTGTACCCGCTTCCTCTCCCTCAACAGGCGGGATATGTCTTTCTGCCTCCGCGTTGTTCTCTCTCTTGACATGGTGACCCCTTGCTGCCTCTGTTCAGGACTAATCTTATTCTTTGATGTAGAACTGAACCTTTATCCCCCCCGCCTCAACGACATCACCGTCCTTCAGGTCGTACTTGTGATCCACCTTCTGGCCGTTCACTTTAAGGGATTTTCCGCTTGCAGGTGTTATGAAATATCCGTCTTTTCTCCTGTTGACGAGTGCGGCTACTTGCGGGGCAAACCAGCCCTTAAGGCGAATCCCCGCCCCATCTTCCTTGCCGATCGTTGTAACTCGCTCCTTGAGAAGGTAATCGCGTTTATCGGTGGAGCCCTCAATGACAATAAAACCGCCGACGATTTCAGGTCTATCCTTATCCTGAGACGCAAGTATTTTTTTCTGCTCTTCCGCTCCCATCACGACGGTCTCGTCCATCGAGCGGCCGCGTACGGCAAAGCCCTTGCTGTCGGTCTCTTTCGGCCTATCGAGAATGATGTCGAGCGTATGAACGCCGATCAGTATTACATCGCCGGCGTGCAGTTCGGCCTTGGAAATCTTTTGCCCATTGATGTATGTGCCGTTGAGGCTATTCATATCCTCGATGAACAGGGCACCGCCCTGTCTCTTGATCCGCGCATGGTATCCTGATACGGCCTGATTATCGATGACAATATCATTATCCGCTTTTCTTCCGATTCTGGTAACGTCCTCCACAAGCGGTATCTCTCTTATTGCGGCTTCCTTGAATTTAAGCAAAACCTTTGCCATAAATCACCTCCTGAACCATTGCATAATATTTAGTAAAAAAGAGGACCAGCTTCTATTTCTCACGTATCCAACCACGACGGTCACATTATCCTTCCCTCCGTTCTCGTTAGCGAGTGCCACCAGCCTGTCGCAGGCAGCTATTGCGGCCTTTGCAGACACCACAACGGAAGATATATCGTCGTCGGAAACCATTCCGGAGAGCCCGTCCGTACACAGGACGAGTGTATCTCCCGCCGAGAGGCTCAGCTCGTCCACGTCGACCTCTACATCGGAAGCCACGCCCAGGGCCCTTGTCAACACGTTTCTCATCCCTGACTTCTCGGCCTCCTCTTTTGTCACAAGGTCGCGCTTCAACTGTTCGTAGACAACCGAATGGTCGTCCGTAAGCTGCTCAATCTCTCCGGCACGAATAAGATATACCCTGCTGTCTCCGACATGTGCAATAGAGAGCCTGTTCTTGTCAATCACAACTGCGGCGACCGTCGTGCCCATTCCCTGCCAGCGGGCATTCGTTCCAGCCGCCTCATATATGGCGGTGTTGGCAAGACGAATCGCCGAGCGGAGCATATTTGTGGT
>DATJBN010000070.1:0-4989 GCA_035515335.1 Syntrophales bacterium
ATGGATATGAATTAGGGCGCCAGGCAGTTCGGACCGGCCTCGGTGTGACGGATATCATATCAGTCCACAGGGAGGTAACGCTTTCACTCGTATCGCAGGCGGCAACAACAAAGGAGTGCGTGCATATAATGAAGGCGTCACAGGATCTTTTAGCCGAATGTCTTGCCCCCTTTGAGTTTACTCACCGCGGCTTTATAGAATTGGAGTCTCTTAACATAAAACTTGAGGCTGCCAACAAGGAACTCGAGTCCTTCAGTTATTCCGTTTCCCACGACCTGCGCGCCCCGCTGAGGGCCATCGACGGGTATGCACGCATGATCCTCAAAAAACAAGGCGATAAATTTGATGAAGATACGTTAAGAAAGTTTAATGATATCAGATTAAATGCGCGGAAGATGGGCCAGCTCATCGACGATCTTCTGGCATTCTCCCGACTCGGTAGAAAAAGTATGTCCATATCGGAGCTGAACATGGTTGATCTGATCAGAGATGTATGGAAAGAGCTGAATGCTATCAACCCCAACAGAAAAATGAATCTCATAGTCAACAGCACACCTCCAGGCCACGGAGATGCGGCACTGGTTAGACAGGTCTATTTTAACCTCCTTTCCAACGCTGTCAAATTCACGAAAGTTAGGGACGAAGCCCAGATTGAGGTTGGCGGAGGCGTAGATGGCAATGGGAGCGTGTATTATGTAAAAGACAATGGCGTCGGTTTCGAAATGGCTTACTATGATAAACTATTCGGTGTTTTTCAACGCCTCCACGATCCCGATAATTTTGAGGGCACGGGTGTCGGCCTGGCAACCGTCAAACGTATCATAAACAGGCACGGCGGGCGTGTATGGGCGGAAGGAAAAGTAAATGAGGGAGCGACATTCTATTTCACGCTGCCCAATACGGAGATAGATTAATCTCATATGTTCAAATCACAAAATTATTTCTTCCCCTTAAAGCGTTAGGTCTGCCCTTATCACGGTATACAAGACTTCAATTGAATATCGACATCATAACTCAAAGTTTTCTCTTGCATTTCTTTTAAATTTGGAATAAATGGAATGGTCAGTCATTCAGGCAAGATGCGCCAATTATCCTGACATCTTCAGTCCATAGGATATCGCACATGGTCTCTTTACAAACTCATCCCAGTCATACAGGAGGTTCATGATGGCAAAACCCGACCGCGAGATTGTTTTGGAGAAGTGCCCGACCGGCATCAGGGGCTTTGACGAAATAAGCAACGGCGGCTTGCCGAAGGGCCGCCCAACCTTGATCTGCGGGGGCGCCGGCTGCGGGAAGACCGTGCTCGCCATGGAGTTTCTCCTCCGGGGCGTTATCCAGTACAAGGAGCCCGGCGTCTTTGTCTCCTTCGAGGAAACCCCCAAAGACCTATCAGAAAACTTCGCTTCCCTGGGCTATGACTTAAACGCAATGATCGCCCACAAGCTCATTGCTATAGACCATGTCCACATCGAGAGGAGCGAAATCGAAGAGACGGGCGAATACGACCTCGAAGGCCTCTTCATCCGCCTGGCTCATGCCATCGACTCGATCAAGGCGAAACGAATCGTTCTTGACACCATCGAATCCCTCTTTTCCGGGCTTTCCAATGAAGGTATCTTGCGGGCGGAGCTGCGCCGGCTTTTCCACTGGCTGAAAGACCGGGGCATCACCGCCGTCATTACGGGAGAGAGCGGGAAGGACGGTCTGACCCGCTACGGTCTTGAGGAATATGTGGCCGATTGCGTGATCTTCCTCGATTTCCGGATCAGGGAGCAGATATCCACCAGGCGTCTGCGCATCATCAAGTACCGGGGCTCTTCCCACGGCGCGGACGAATATCCCTTCCTAGTCGAGAAAACCGGCATCTCCATCCTGCCTGTAACATCGCTCGGCCTCGACCACACCGTTTCCAATGAGCGCATCTCCTCGGGCATCCCGCGCCTGGACAGCATGCTCGACCTGAAAGGCTTCTACCGCGGAAGCACCACCCTCATCTCCGGCACGGCGGGTACAGGCAAGACCAGCTTTGCGAACAAGTTTGTCGAGTCAGCCTGCAGGCGCGGTGAGCGCTGTCTCTATCTCGCCTTCGAGGAATCGGCCAACCAGATCATCCGCAACATGAAGTCCATCGGTACAGACCTCGCTCCCTGGGTGAAGAAGGGGCTGCTCAAGTTTTTCGCGACCCGTCCTTCCCTTTACGGCCTGGAGATGCATTTAGTGACGATCCACAACCTTGTCGCAGAGTTCAATCCCCGGATCGTCGTCGTGGACCCGGTCAGCAACCTTACGGCGGTGGGGACCTCCATCGAGGTCAAATCAGTCCTCACGCGCCTTTTCGATTACCTGAAGGGGAAGCATGTCACCATGCTTCTTACGGACCTGGTCCATTTTGGAAGCAGCCTCGAGCGGACGAACGAAGACATATCATCCCTTATCGACACATGGATACTTCTCCGCGACATCGAGATCAACGGCGAGCGGAACCGCGCCCTGTATATTCTGAAGTCCCGCGGCATGGCGCACTCCAACCAGATCCGCGAGGTCCTCCTGAGCGACCGCGGCATCGAGCTTGTGGATGTATATCTCGGTGCGGGGGGTGTTCTCACGGGGAGTGCCCGTGCGGCGCAGTATGCGAAGGAGAAAGCAGACGCAAGGGTCTACCAGCACGAGGAGGACCGGATAATGCGCGAACATGAGCGCAAACGCAAGATCCTGGATGCCAAGATCAAGGCACTGCGCGCCGAGTTTGACGTGGAGTCCGAGGAGCTGCGGTTCACGGCTGAGGATCAGAAGAAAAGGCGAAATGGTCTGATCGCGGAGCGGGCAGAAATGGCGCGCCTCCGTAAGGCGGATAGTTTAGTGCATTCCCGGAAAAAAGGGAAAAGGAGGACGTGAGATGAAAAATGCACAGACCAAAAAAAGGAAACCGGCCAACTCCGTTCCCGTCGCAGAGGTCTGGATATTGAAACTCTATGTGGCGGGGCAGACACCGAAGTCTATCGCGGCCTTCGCCAATCTCAAAAAGATCTGCGACGAACACCTCTGCGGCAAATATCGTATCGAAATCATAGACCTCCTCAAGAATCCCACCCTCGCAAAGGGGGACCAGATCCTCGCCATTCCGACACTGGTGAGGCACCTCCCTCCGCCGGTGAAGAAGCTCATCGGAGACCTGGCCAACACGCAACGCGTATTAATCGGCCTTGATATTAAGCCGGCAGCAAAAGTCGTCAAGTAAATCTATGGGGAGATGCTGATGATCAAGGGAAATTCAAAGACTAGCCAAAAGGAATTTGAAAAGGCTCTGAAAGAGTCAAAGAAAGAAAAGTACATTTTGCGTCTCTATGTCACGGGGCTGACCCCCAGATCAACAAGGGCGATTGCGAATGTCAAGGAAATTTGTGAGAAATATCTCAAAGGCCGCTATGAACTCGAGGTCGTTGACATCTATCAACAGCCCAAGCTTGCCCAGGGCGAGCAGATTATCGCAGCCCCGACATTGATCAAGAATCTCCCCCTGCCGCTTCGCAGGCTCATCGGCGACATGTCCGATACAGAGAAGTTCCTCGTAGGAATCGATCTGAAGCCGAAAAAATAATGAAGAAGGCGCTGCGCAAACTTCAAGAACCAAGCAGGGCAGATCTCCTGGCCGAGGTGGAGCATCTGAAGGCCCGCCTCACTGAATCTGAAGAGACCCTCCGCGCCATCCGCAGCGGCGAGGTGGACGCCCTCGCCATCGAAACACCGACAGGCCAACAGATCTTCACTCTCGCGGGCGCCGAACACCCCTATCGAGTCATGATCGAAATGATGAACGAAGGCGCCGCCATCCTGGCCCGGAACGGCACGATATTTTATTGCAATAAGCGCCTTGCGGACATGGTCAAAACCCCGCTTGAAAAAATGATCGGGGCCTCAATCTACCCGTTTATCGAACCAAATAATAAGAAGATATTCCTATCTCTTGTCAAACGGGTCTTTAAGGGCGGCGGCAGGGAAGAGGTTGCCTTTCAAGCCGCAGACAGAACCTCTGTGCCGGTTTTACTTTCTGCGAGCAGCCTCGAGGGCACAAATTCACCGGAGTCGATATGCCTGGTGGCGGCCGATATCAGTGAAAGCAAGCAATCAGAAGAGTCTTTGAAAAAGAGCGAGAAGGAACTAAGGATAAAGACGGAGAGTCTTGAAGAAGTCAACGCAGCGCTCAATGTATTGCTGAAACGGGTGGAGGAAGGGCAGATAAGCCTCGAAGAAAAGATTTTGTCCAATATCAGGGAACTGGTCCTCCCCTACCTGGATAAACTGAAGAAGACGGCGCTGACCGACCTCCAGGCCTCCTGCCTAAAGATTGCCGAAACCAACCTCGATAATATCGCGTCCTCCTTTCTTTACCATATGAAGATGCGCTACTTGAATCTAACGCACCGGGAGATTCAGATGGCCACCCTCGTGAAGGAGGGAAAATCCGTCAAAGAAATAGCAAAGTTGTTGAACATTACCACGAAGACGGTCGAGTACCACCGCAATAGCCTGAGAAAGAAACTCGGCTTGAAGAATAAAAAAGCAAATCTCAGGGCACACCTTTTAACCTTCCTGTAAAACTCCTCATATACCAAAGTTTACCTGGTAAAAAATTGGTATTGTATCTTCAATTATCCGATTTATGATACGCACGGGTCTGCCTCCAAGTATCATCGGGCACAAAGGACATTGCAGGAAAGGACTTTGAGATGAAAAAGACGCCGACTGTAAAAAAGAAACCGGTCAAAAAAGGTCCCGGTGAGGAGATATGGATCCTGAAGCTTTATGTTGCAGGACAGACGCCGAAGTCTATCGCTGCTTTCGCCAATCTGAATAAAATCTGCGACGAGCATCTTGCCGGAAAATACAGAATCGAAATTGTGGACCTCCTGAAAAACCCCAAGCTTGCCAAGGGGGACCAGATCGTCGCAATCCCCACCCTGGTAAGGCATCTCCCTCCGCCGGTCA
>DATJBN010000071.1:0-6889 GCA_035515335.1 Syntrophales bacterium
GGGGGGACATGGCGGATACTGGGCTAACGTGATGAATTATGGTCTCTTCGCCGCAGGTGCGATACTTGCAGCCATTGTCTCGGGTGCTGTCGTGACACCGCTTCTTCTTCCTCTTCTTCCCGGCAGGGCTTTTTCCATAAAGGGCTGTATTGTCGGCGCGGTCATCGCGGCTGCCCTTCTTATAATCAGAAACCCAGTCCTCGCTTTCTGGCCCGGGCGTCTGGAAGCCATGGGCTGGCTTCTATTGATACCAGCGCTTTCCGCATACCTTGCCATGAATTTTACCGGAGCTTCAACATATACCTCGCTTTCAGGTGTGAAAAAAGAAATGAGATTTGCCTTGCCCATGGAGATCGGAGCCGGCGCAGCTGGAGCCGCAATCTGGCTGGCATCGCGGTTTTTCGCATAGGAGTCTGCGAATGGAAAGAATGATGTATCTCAAGGATGTCGTGACACTCTCCCTTGATGAGGAGAAATGCAGCGGCTGCGGAATTTGCCTCGACGTCTGTCCTCAGGCGGTAATTTCGATGAACGCTGCAGGACGTGCATCGATAGAAGAACGTGACGCCTGCATGGAGTGCGGAGCGTGTAGCAGGAACTGTCCGACCGGGGCATTTTCCGTACAGGCCGGCGTAGGCTGCGCGGCCGCGGTCATAAACACGATGCTTGGAAGAAGCGATGCCCCCTGTTGCGGACCAGCTGATTCGTGCGGCCGAAAAGAACCCCCGGAAAAGTCCTCGTGCTACTGATCGCATCAACAGAGCTCTTGACGCAGCAAGCACGATTGTGTTAAGTGCTTCTCCAAAGAAGAGTTTGCGTTAATTTATCGATGTACTGATACCCGCCGTTGGTGTTCTCTCACTGAGCTGTTATCACCTCGTAGTTCCACGCGGTAAGGCACCAAGGTTCAGCACTAAACCATCAGATTAACGAAAATATTGAGCAGCGAGGAATTTTGTCCGTGAAACGTAATAAGGCCATTGAGCCCACGGCTCCTAAGACCGACAAGAAATCAACGAAGAGATGGAACAAGGCGGATTACCGTAACATAATAGACAACATAAGCGATGGAGTATACTGCCTTAACGCGGACGGTTATTTCACCTTCGTCAACAAATCGATCACTGAAAGGGCTGGCATTCCTGAAGATAGATTCCACACCCTTCATTTCCTCGACATTATATCACCGGAACACCGTGAACAGGTGAAGAAGAACTTTCGACGGATAATGAATGGCCAGGAAGAGACTATATCGGCTTATAGATACACGAACGCTGCCAGCCAACTGCGGGACATTGAGGTGCGTTCCAAACCGATCCGTGAGGGTGGAAAAGTGGTCGGCCTCATGGGAATCTCCCGCGATATTACGGGACACAAGAGGGCAGAAGAAGCCCGGAGAGCAGTGGACGAGCGTTATCAGCAGCTCGTTCAATTCGCACCTACCGCGATCTATGAAGTCGATTTTCTGCAAAACAGATTCGTAAGCGTCAACGAAGCGCTGTGCATGTACACGGGTTATTCGAGAGAAGAACTCCTTTCTATGAGTTCATTTGACGTGCTAACAGATGAAAGCAAACTCATAGCTGCGGATAGGTTCGCAAAGTACCTGTCCGGTGAAAAAATCCCGGAAACGGTAACACTTAAGATAAGAAAAAAAGATGGACAGGAGTTCTGCGCCCTTCTGAATATTCGTTTCATTTCCGAAGGCGGACGACCACGCGGGGCCCACGTGGTGGCGCAAGATATTTCAGACCGTGTACAGGCCGAAGAGGCCTTGCGGGAGAGTGAAGAAAAATACCGGCTCGTCGTGGAAAACGCAATGGAGGCAATCTTCATTGCCCAGGACGGCAGGCTTAAATTTGTCAATCAGGCAGCGACGGAGCTATTTGGCTATCCCGAGAGAGATTTTACTTCTGCACCCTTCACCAAGTTCATCCACCCCGAAGACAGCCAATTGGTGCTTGACCGTCATGTGGAAAGATTGAAAGGCGGAAAACTCCCGCATGTCTATCCCTTCAGGATCGTAACTGAGGACGGTGTTGTAAAATGGGTTGAACTCCATGCAATCATAATCCCCTGGCAGGGAAATCCTGCCACCTTGAATTTTCTCAGAGATATCACGGAGCGCAAGCGGGCCGACGAAGAATTGCGGAAATCGGAAGAATTCCTGACTACAATTATTGACATGAGCCCACACCCTATGTGGATCTCTGATGACAAGGGCTCTCTCATCCGCATCAATCAATCCTGTTGCGACTTGTTGAATATCGACAAGGAGGATGTTGTTGGCAAGTATAACATTCTTCATGACAATATCGTTGAGGAGCAGGGACTGCTGCCTCAGGTTCAAGACGTATTTCTGAAAGGCAACAAGGTCCGTTTCGAGATTACTTATGATACTTCGAGAGTTAAGGGCCTTGAACTGCATACAAGGGCATTTGCGGTGTTGGATACGAGCGTCTTTCCTATCCGGGATGCCACGGGACGAGTGACGAATGCGATCATCCAGCATATCGATATTACGGAGCGCAGGCACGCGGACGAGGCCTTGAGGGAAAGCGAGAATCTATACCGTACCCTGATAGAAACCTCGCCGGATGCCATCGTGATGTACGATCTTAACGGCCGACTTCTCACCGCCAACGCTGAGGCAGCCAAGGTTTACGGTGTATCCAGCGTCCAGGAATTTCTGTCAGAAAGAAAAACTGTATATGAACTTCTCACCGAGGAAGGCAGGGCCTCCGCTGAAATTAATTTTCAGAGAACCCTTAGCGACGGAAGATCACAAAAGAACGAATACCTCGCGCGAGTCCGCAACGGCACAACTATTCCCATGGAGATTAATTCGTCCGTCATAAGGACAGTCACAGGGGAACCGACTGCTTTTATCAGTGTAATCCGCGATATCACCGAACGAAAGCAGGCCCAGAGGCGAATCAATGAGGGTTTGCAATTTAATCGAACGATGCTGTCAGCATCCCCTGTTGCTATCTTTACGTATAGGTCCTCCGGGCAGTGCGTTTCCGCGAATGATGCAGCTTCAAAGATCACCGGAGGCACCGTCGAGGAATTACTTTCGCAGAACTTCCGAGATCTCGAATCCTGGAAGAAAGCAGGCATGACCGCTCGTGCGGAAAGGGCGCTTGCTACCGGTCAACCTCAAATTCTGGAAACGCGCATCGTCACCACTTTCGGTAAGGATAGCTGGTTTGATTGCCGCTTTACACCTTTTGTTTACGAAGACGAACTTCATCTGCTCCTTCTCATATCTGACGTGACCTGGCGCAGGAATGCGGAGGAGGCGATGCGAGCCTCTGAAGAGAAGTTCTCTAAGGCCTTTAATTCAAGCCCCAATTTGATGGCAATCAGGTCTCGAAAAGACGGACGATTTATTGACGTGAATGAAGCCTACTGTAACGTAACCGGCTACAGTAGGGAAGAGCTGATAGGCGCCAATTCAGTAGATCTGGGCATTATCGACTCCGAGACCCGTGAGAGGGCAAGAGAGATAATCGATAGACAGGGTTTACTTCGCGATCAGGAAATCAAAATAAAAACGAAGACGGGTGATTTCCGCGAGGGATTGGTCTCAGCAGTCATTATACAAATCGGAGATGAACAGTGTTTCCTTACGGCCTTTCAAGACATAACTGAGCGCAAACGGGCAGAGGAACTGTACAGGAAATTGGCAGAAAGCTCTCACGCAGGCGTCTACATCGTCCAGGACGGAAGGCTGCAGTATGTGAATCCTCATATCATGGAATACTCCGGGTATAGTGAAGACAGGTTGTTAGGGAGCAAAATTATCACTTACGTCCACCCAGACGATCGTGACTCTGTGCGCCGGAATGCCGTCGACATGCTGTCAGGCAAGAGATCGATTCCATATGAACTACGTATAATCGATCAGAAGGGACGTGTCAGATGGCTCCTGGAGAGCGTGAGACCAATTTCGTATAAGGGGAAGCCTGCCATTCTGGGAAATACCATGGACATCACGGAGCGGTATGAGATGGAGAGCCTCCTCCGCCAAGCCCAGAAGATGGAGGCTATAGGTACATTGGCAGGAGGCATTGCTCACGACTTCAATAATATACTGAGCGCCGTTCTGGGATATACAGAAATGGCCCTCGCCGAACCTTCGATGGATGATCGCCTCCGTCGTTATCTGGACCAAGTCTTCAAGGCCGGGGAACGGGCAAGAGATCTGGTAAGGCAGATTCTTTCTTTCAGCCGCCAGAGCGAGGAAAAACCCCGTCCCATGAGGGTCAGTCCTATTGCCAAAGAGGTGATGAGACTCCTCAGGGCGTCACTTCCCGCGACAATCAAGATCCATCAGGATATTCATGGCGATTGGGATACAGTTGTTGCCGATCCTACACAGATCCATCAGATACTGATGAACCTCTGCACCAATGCAGCTCACGCTATGCAGGGAAAGAATGGCGAGCTCAAGGTCAGCCTGATCCCGGTGAACGTCGAGCCGCCCGATATTCTGATCACCCATCATCATTTATCTCCCGGCGCATATCTCAAGCTGACGGTAAGCGATACGGGAACCGGGATAGATGAGAGGATCATCGACCGGATCTTTGATCCCTTTTTTACAACGAAGAAACCGGGAGAAGGAACCGGATTAGGGCTATCCGTCGTGTACGGGATTGTAAAGAGCTACGGGGGGGCAATCACGGTGGATAGCGACCTGGGAAAGGGGGCAGAATTCAAAATCTACCTGCCGCTGCAGCGAGAAGATGCAAGCGCTGACGGCGCAAAGGATGAGGCGCTCATCGTGGGAGGAAAGGAGCGTATTCTTTTTATAGATGACGAGGCCGCTCTTGTAGAGCTGGCAACCGGCATACTGACCGGACTGGGATACCTGGTCGTCGGCAGGACGGGCAGCATAGAGGCGTTGGAGCTTTTTCAGTCCCGGCCCGAATCGTTCGATCTCGTGATTACCGATATGACCATGCCGAACATGACAGGCAGCGAACTTGCCAAACAGGTGCTCCATATACGGCCTGACATACCTGTCATTCTCTGTACGGGCTTCAGCGAAACGATGACTCAGGAAAAAGCAAGGGCTATCGGCGTCAAGGAGTTTATCATGAAACCAATCGTGCAGCGGCAGATTGCTGCTGCCATAAGGCGTGTCCTTGACCGGAGTCGATGAGATTTAAGAGACTGGTATGGGAAAAATTTTGATAATTGACGATGACCGTTTCAACTCGGAAATGCTCCGCGACATGATCGGAAAGATGGGGTACGACGTTGACTGCGCCTTCACAGCCGAAGAAGGTCTGAAAGCGGCCCTCTCTCATAACTACGATGTTGTCTTCCTGGATGTACAGCTTCCCGATGGAAATGGTCTTTCGCTGCTGCCCTTGATAAATGCAGCACCTTCTGCTCCGGAGGTCATCATCATAACGGGATATGGAAGCCCTGACGGTGCGGAGCTTGCCATGAAGAACGGCGCATGGGATTTCATCGAGAAACCGCTGGTGCGAAACCTGATAGAGCTGCCTCTCGTCCGCGCCCTCCAATACCGCGAAGCGAAGAAAAAGAAGGGGAAGCCAATTATACTGAAGCGCGAAGGCATAATCGGGAACAGCGCACCGATGGAAGCCTGCGTGGAACTTATCGCCCAGGCGGCTTCAAGCGATGCAAGCGTCCTGATCACAGGTGAGACGGGAACAGGAAAGGAGCTCTTCGCACGGGCCATTCACAATAACAGCCCACGTTCACATATGCCCTTCGTCACCGTGGATTGCGCCTCTCTTCCGCCTACGATCATAGAGAGTATTCTCTTCGGTCATGAAAGGGGTGCCTTCACCGGTGCAGACAGGACCCGTGAAGGGCTGATCAAGCAGGCCGATGGCGGCACTCTCTTCCTCGATGAGGTCGGTGATCTCCCGCTCTCCGCTCAGAAGGCCTTTCTCCGTGTTCTTCAAGAGCGTCATTTCCGCCCGCTGGGCGCAAAAACGGAAGTGAAAAGTGAATTCAGGTTGATTGCGGCTACGAATCGCGACCTCATCAAGATGGCGGAAGAAGGCATTTTCAGAGAGGACCTTTTTTTTCGGCTGCGGGCATTTACGATAGAAGTGCCACCTCTTAAGAAACATACCGAAGATATCAAAGACCTCACCTTTTACTACGTGAACAAGATCTGCATGCGCCTTGGCATAGATTTAAAAGGTTTGTCCCCCGAATTCTTGGCCGATCTTTGCACCTACGACTGGCCGGGAAATATCCGGGAGCTGATCAATGCCCTGGAAAGCGTCCTGGCAACGGCGCACCATGAGCCCATCTTATTTCCCAAACATCTTCCCACGCACGTTCGTATTCGCCTGGCGCGGGACGCTGTCGTGAAAAAGGCAGACTCCGTTCTATCTCAGAGAAAGATTGGTACGCTGAAAGAATATCGCGAGTCTGCCGTCGAGAGAGAAGAAAGACAGTATCTCCAGGAGCTGATGGCGATCACAGAGGGATCCATTGCCCGTGCTTGCGAGATATCCGGCCTCTCGAGGGTCAGGTTGTACGTCCTTTTGAAGAAATATGCCATAAAGAAAAGATGAGCATCTTATTTTCGCAAGAGGAAACTCAGTTTCATTCCGCAAAATAGACATATAATCCCGTCATTTCAGCATTAAATGCCTTTCTTCCCGGTTCCTGTTTCTTGAACGGAGACATACGCGCTTCTTTTTCCCATTCTCATGGATGTTCAATAAATCAAAACCTAGCGATTAGATTGAGGTAGCGCCTCCCCGCATTATCCTGGCATGAGTCTTGAGTATCGCTTGAATCGGCAGCACAAAAAAAGGGGGCGTGATGATCATCTTTTTTTCCACATCACACGGAGAAGCGGAAGAGCGACTGATCCGGACCATCGAGG
>DATJBN010000072.1:0-8313 GCA_035515335.1 Syntrophales bacterium
TCGCGATTGATGTCGGCGAATGAGAGTCGAACTTGTAATCAGGATGGAACCTGCTTATGTGCCAGGGGATATCCTTTCCGGTTTCGGCGATGAATCCGGCGATTGCATTGAGCTCCTCTTCCGAGTCGTTTTCGCCCGGTATGATTAGCGTCGTTACCTCGACCCAGATGCCCAGCTTCTTCATCAGGCTGATGGACTCGAGGACCGGCCCCACTCTTCCGGAACAGATCTTTTTGTAGAATTCATCCCGGAAGCTTTTCAGGTCGACATTAGCGGCGTCGAGGAAGGGGTGAATCGTTTCGATCGCCTCTCTCGTCATGAAGCCGTTGGTCACAAATACGTTATCGAGGCCCTGCTTCTTCGCGAGCTGTGAGATGTCGTAGGCGAACTCGAAAAATATCGTCGGTTCCGTGTACGTGTAGGATATGGACTTGCAGCCGTTCTTCACGGCCGCGCTTACAACTTCTTCCGGCTTCGTTTCATGGCCGGCGAAGTCGCCCTTCTTTGTCGAGAGCTGCGATATCTGCCAGTTCTGGCAGAAGCCGCACCGGAAATTGCAGCCGATGGTCGCGATGGAAAATGACCGTGATCCGGGCAGGAAGTGATACAGCGGCTTCTTCTCGATAGGATCGACGTGGGAAGCGATAATATTGCCGTAGGCATACGTATAGAGTTTCCCTTCCTCGTGGCGCCTGACCCCACAGAAGCCGAATTTGCCTTCGGGGATCTTGCAGTGATGGTTGCAGAGAAAACAGCGGATGACGCCGTCTTTCTCCGCTTCATAAAGCATCGCCTCTTTTTTCATCTTACACTTCCCGGTTTCTTGGCTTCATTAAATATAGAAAATGCGAATCTTCTCTGTCAAGGACAAAGGCCGCGGGGATTGCATGCGTGTTTCAGGCGATGGTAGGTTTTATGTGCCATTTAGCTACCACTTAACCATCATTGCCTTCCCCGGATAAGTACATTAGCTTCCTCATATATTTGTACTTTTTATTCGTAGAGGATGTCTTTCAAATCAACGGCGGAAGAAAGAGGCCACAGGTTTCCGCTTACAGCAAAAGCAACTAATAAGAAATCAAGGGAGGTAGTCATGAGCAAGAAAGTCATCGATTTGTTGAATGCCGCAAGATCAAGAGAACTCACCGCAATCACGCAGTACATGGCCCAGCACTATGAACTTGAGGACAAAGGTTTCGAGAAGCTCGCAAAGAAGATGAAGGAGATCGCCATCCAGGAGATGAAGCATGCCGAGGCCCTTGCGGAGAGAATCCTCTTCCTGAAAGGAGTGCCCACCACCAAACCGGATTCCGATGTGCAGAAGGGCCAGGACATCGATGGCATGCTGGCCACTAACATCAAGCTCGAGGCCTACGCCGTCAAGATGTACAACGAAGCATCAGTCGTCTGCGCCGCCGAGAAGGATCAGGTCTCCAAGCTGCTCTTCGAAAAACTGCTGAGTCAGGAAGAGGACCATCTCAACTTCTTCGAGAATACGGAAGAGCACGTGGAGAAACTTGGAGCGCCTTACATAGCTTCTTTGACCGACTGATCAAAAACCTAATTTCCACTGCAGCCCGCCTCCGAATCTTCTTGCGGGGGCGGGAAGACAGAATACAGCGCATTTGTAGCGTTCAATCTATCTCCCGGTGGTAGTTTATTCCTGTCAATAGCCCTGCAATTAATGACTATTGCCTATATCACACCGATCAAATTATTCTTGCGCATACACTTTATATTGCAGCGACAGTGGCGGGAGAGAGGAGACCGCCGCAGGGCTCGGTATTATCTGCACGTGTCAAGGGGAGTTTTTTGAAGCCCATTCCTTAAGCTGCAAGGAGAAAGCATAATGAACGACCAGGGAAAAGAGAAGGCCTGGCAGGAGATACAGGACCGGGTGGACGAGCTTCTCCGCCAGTCACTCGCGGGAAATTTCTTTTACAGGATCGAATACGGCAGCACGACTCACCAACAGGGTATTCAGGAAGACGATAAAGAACCCGGCCGCGCGCGAAAACCTTGATGGAGCACTGCCGACAGGGAACATACTAAGAACGGATGTTGACTATATCTGAAAAAGGCGCTGAGAAGAACCGCGTTTGTATCGTAGCATGGAAGGAGCGGGCTTTTATTGTGGATAACGTCGATATCCTGCTCATTGAAGACAATCGCAATGACGCTGAGCTGATACTGGCATCGCTGGATGGTTTGAATCACGGCGGCAGGGTGCTTGCGATAAACGACGGAGCCGAGGCCGTAGATTATATCTTTGGCGCAGCGGCGCTGCCCGAAAAGAAAGCCAGCCTTCCCAAGCTGATCCTCCTCGACCTCAAGCTGCCCAAAGTCACCGGCTTGGAGATCCTGAAGCGCATAAAGTCCGACGAGAGGACGAGATACATCCCCACCGTAATCTTTACCTCCTCCGGCGAATCTCAGGACAGGAGGGATTGCTATTCGCTCGGTGCAAACAGCTATGTCGTGAAGCCCTTAGACGCAGACCAATTCTCGCGCTACGTACATGACATAGGTGCATACTGGCTTTCGATGAATTCCACGGCCTACGACGGCCATCACGCGAAGAGAAATTAGGCGGCCATTCCTCTCAATCCCCTACCACGGACAGGGAAGAACAGTTTCTCAAAAAATTCATCTGTTATCAATATTTTGTATTATTTGCACCTTTTCTTATAGTAGGTATCACCTACCAATAACCTGTCAATTAATCCTTATTGTCTTTACCGGCCTGATGGCAATAAATGTCACCATTAAACTTCACAATTATATCACTTAATCACCACGACCGTATTCAAGCTCATCACCATGAAAGATGAGGAATCGTTCAAGAAAGAAGGATGGGAATGCATGAAGATTCTCATCGTCTATTATTTATGTATGACGGATCCGCTTCATGACGAAGACGGGAGATTGCCATGAGCTACAACATGCACAATTAGGCATGGGATAGAGATGCGCAACCGCGCCCTCTCGATGCTGCACGAGACCACGGACACCGCTCTCCATCGGATAGAGTATAAGTCGCTCACGTTAATTGAGTCATTGGAAATGCCGGGATCGTTCGGAAAGGACGGTGAAACACGGTAATCCGGTATGAGGGCTACGAATCAGGTCGTGACCTGCTGGCAAGGACGATTTCTTCCAGCAAGGGCAAACTAAGGCTTGAATAGAGTTAAAAATTTCACTACATATACGACCATAGATTCAGATTTGAGGTCTGTGGACAAGTGGCGCGAGGTTCGTCAAGCTCGAACAAGCCTTGCGGAACCGTTGATAATGTAATTGACGACGTCTTCGTGACCTTCACGAATATGAGCGAGGCGGGCCGGCACAGGGAGGATATCAAGAAGAAATAGAATGACGTCACACCCTGAAACAGGTGATGATGATGTGGCGGAGACGATAAGTCGCAAGGTGAAAGAGAAACCGTGGCAAGAAAAGACACTGGAATAGACGGCCTTGGCGATCGCTGGAAGCGGGCGGAGAAAAAAGTGCCTGTGGTGGATGACATCGACGAAATGTCTCCCTCGGAGATCAGGAAGGTCATACATGACCTCCGCGTTCAACAGATAGAGCTGGAGATGCAAAATGAGGAACTGCGAAGGTCACGACTCGATATTGCGGAACTCCATCAACGGTATAGCGACCTCTATGACCTCGCCCCCATCGGGTATTTCACGCTAGATGAGAAGGGAATGATCGTAGAGACGAACGTTGCCGGCGTCACTCTGCTCGGTTACACGAATAAATCCCTCGTCGGGCAGCGTTTCGATAATTTTGTTGACAAAGGGCAGAAAGGCATCTTTCGCGCGCATCTTCAGAAAGCCCTAGAGAACGAAGGAAGACAGTCCTGCAAGCTTCGATTCAGTCGGAGAGACGGTAAGGATATCGATGCCCTCATCGAGACCGTGGCCACGGTTGATGACGAAGGCAGATTTCTGGAATACAGGGTTTCCGTTACTGACATCACCTGGATCACGCGGGTCGAGGAGGCCTTGCGGCAGAGCGAGGAGCGCTACCGTCACATAGTTCAGGACAGCACGGAACTGATCATCCGGGCGGATGCGGACGGAAGGATCACCTTCGTCAACGAGGCTCTGTGCCGCTATTCTGGCATGGGGAGTGAACAGCTACTGGGAAAGAATGTTGCCGACTTTGTCCCGGATGGGGAAGGAGACGCGGCCTTGAAATTCCTCACCTCGTTCACACCGCAGCAGCAGGTGCAGGATATCGAATACCGGGTAGTGATGCCCAACGGCGATGTCCGCTGGCACCTCTGGACGGTTCGGGCGATCTATTCGAAGGACAAACGGTTTATCGAATTCCAGGGGGCAGGAAGGGACATCACCGACCGTAAGAGAGTGGAGATGGAACTCGAGGAGCGTACCAGGAGACTCGAGGAGGTCAACAAGGATCTCGAGAGCTTCAGCTACTCCGTCTCCCACGACCTCCGCGCGCCCCTCCGAGCGATCGACGGGTATGCGCGTTTGATCCTCAAGAAGAAGGGCGAGCAATTTGACGCCGACACCCTGGATAAGTTCAACGTAATCAGGTCGAGCACGCATCTGATGGGGCAGCTCATCGACGACCTCCTGACCTTCTCCCGCCTCGGGCGGAAGCACATGTCGAAGGCGGCGCTCGACATGAATGCTGTGATGAAAGACGCATGGAAGGAAGTGCGCATGAATGAGCCGGAGAGAAACGTGCGCTTCACGATAAAGAAACTTCCTACCGCTTGCGGCGACATGGCCCTCATCAGACAGGTCTGCATCAACCTGCTTTCCAATGCCGCGAAGTTCACGAAGTACAGGGATACGGCGGAGATTGAGGCAGGCGGGTACGTCGAAGGGAATGAGTGCGTGTATTACATAAAGGACAACGGCGCCGGATTCGACATGGCCTATTATGACAAGCTCTTCGGCGTTTTTCAGAGGCTCCACAGCATGGAGCACTTCGAAGGCACCGGTGTCGGCCTAGCGATGGTCCAGCGCATAATACATAGACACAACGGCAGGGTCTGGGCGGAAGGAAAGGTTGACGGAGGGGCCTGCTTTTATTTTACACTAAACATGAAGGAGTGACTTTTTCATGGCGAATATTGATGTTCTTCTCGTAGAAGACAATCCTCACGATGCGGAGATGATAGTGGACACCTTAAGCCGGCAGGATATCTGCGACAGGGTGGAGGCGATAAGCGACGGCGCCGAGGCTCTCGAATATCTTTTCGGGCCGCAGGGATGCCTCTCGCAGGCGGAGATACGCCTTCCCAAACTGATCCTTCTCGACCTGAAACTTCCCAAGGTCGGCGGACTCGAGATTTTGAAACGCATAAAGTCCGATGACAGGACGAAACACATACCGGTTGTCGTCTTCACGTCTTCCGATGAGGAGCGGGACAGGATGGAGAGCTACAGGCGGGGGGCAAACAGCTATATCGTGAAGCCCATGCACGCCGCGTCATTTGCGAAGTACGTTGCCGACATGGGTGCGTACTGGATATCGATGAATGTAACGACCTATGCAGATGCATAGGCGTTATGCCGTGCTTGCTTTGACTGAATTTTTATCGCCGAGAGTTGGAGGCCAAGAAGATGTCCGATAAATTGAAGATACTGATCCTTGAGGATGTTCCCACGGATGCGGAGCTGATGGTTGAGGAGCTTGCCGAGGCGGGGATGTCGTTTGTTTCGAAGCGTGTAGCGACGAAGGCCTCGTTCGTAAATGCCATTTCCGATTTTGCTCCGGATATCATTCTTTCGGATTATTCCCTTCCCTCATTCGACGGTCTGTCTGCCTTGAAGGTAGCGAGGGAGAGATGTCCCGATGTGCCGTTCATATTTGTATCTGGTGCCCTTGGCGAGGAGAAGGCGATCGACCTTCTCAAGAAGGGTGCGACGGACTATGTATTGAAGAACAGGTTATCGCGTTTGGAGCCTGCGGTATCGCGTGCGTTGCACGAGGTTGCGGAGCGGAGGGAGCGGGAGCGGGCCGAGGATGCGCTGAAGGAGTCGGAGGTCAGGTACCGTACCATATTCGAGAACACGGGTACTGCGACGGTGATTGTTGAGGAGGACGGGACGATAGTACTTTCGAACAGGCAGTTTGAGAGGATGACGGGTCATTCGCGGTCGGATATCGAGGGCAAGAGGAAGTGGACGGAGTTTGTCGTAGAGGCGGACCTTCCGAAGGTGAATATTCTCAAGGCTGCAGGCAAACGCTCCCGTTCATCAGACGGGTATGAATTCCGGATCATGAGCAAGGGTGGCGATGTCCTCTACGTACTCGCTATTGTGGCTGGCATACCGGGAACAGTAAGAACAGTCATATCTCTTCTTGATGTCTCCAATCTAAAGAAGGCCGAACGCGAGAGGAGAGAAGCATCCCTCTATGCACGCAGCCTCATCGAAGCGAGCATTGACCCGTTGATCACCATTAATGCAGAAGGCAGGATAATGGATGTGAATTCCGCCGCCGAGACGATGACGGGAGTATCCCGCTCCGAACTCATTTCCAGCGGGTTTGCGGGCTATTTCACGGAGCCTGAGAAGGCCCAGGAAGTCTATCAAGAGGTATTCGCCAGCGGCGTCGTTCGCGACCATGGACTGGCTGTACGGCATGTATCAGGACGAGTCACCGAGGTGCTTTACAATGCGTCACTGTACCATAATGAGTCGGGAAAAATACACGGGGTGCTGGCGGTGGCGCGCGACATCACGGAGCGAGTTGAGGCGGAAAAGAAGATACTCGCGAGCAACGAGATGTTGCGGACACTAACATCAGAGCTTGTAATGACGGAAGAGCGGGAGCGGAGGAGGATCGCCGTCGATCTCCACGATAATATAGGACAGACACTGGCGCTGACAAAGATCAAAGTCGAGTCAATCCTCGGTCAGCCGTCAACGGACGGACTCAGGAGACCTCTTCTTGAAATTCAGGATATGATAGATCAGTCTATTCAGCAGACGCGATCCCTAATGACCGATCTGAGTCCGCCGGTACTCTATGAACTGGGCTTGACGGATGCAATCCAGTCCTTGTGCGAGCAAATGCAGGCAGAGCACAATCTACCGATCCTAATTGCGAATGACATAAAAATTCGCGGCATCGAGCAGGAAATCAAACTTTTGCTGTTCAGGGCGACTAAAGAGTTGCTCCTTAATATTGTGAAGCACGCCGGGGCGAAAACTGCGCGTGTGACGTTTCAGGACGTTGGTAACAAGATCCGGATTACGATTGAAGACGATGGCGTAGGCTTCGATGTTTCCGGCATCGGTCAGGTTGCAAGACGTGGGGGGGGCTTCGGCCTTCTTAGCATACATGAAAGGCTCAAGTATCTCGGCGGACTTTTCGAGGTGGAGAGTGAAAAAGGGATAGGTACCCGCGTTTCGCTTGTGGCGCCGCGGAAAAGGAAAAATAGAAAAGGAGGATGAGAAATGGCCATCAGGGTTCTTCTTGCCGATGATCACAAGATTTTTCGGGACGGCCTGCGCACCTTGATTGAGAAAGAAGATGGAATGGAGGTTATAGCTGAGGCGGAGAACGGACGAAAAACGGTCAGGATCGCCGAAAAACTGGCGCCAAATGTTGTTATCATGGATGTGAGTATGCCGGACATGAACGGTATTGAGGCCACAAGAAAAATCGTAGCCTCTGGTTCCAATACCAAGGTGATAGCTCTGTCGATGCATTCGGATCGCCGCTTTGTTATAGGCATGCTGGAAGCAGGGGCGTCTGGTTACCTGCTGAAAGACTGCGCCTTCGGCGAACTGGCAGGAGCCATCCGCCAAGTCACTTCAGGGAACACGTATCTGAGTCCTAGAATCGCCGATGTCGTCGTGAAGGCATACTTG
This sequence comes from Syntrophales bacterium, assembly GCA_035515335.1. Lineage (GTDB taxonomy): Bacteria > Desulfobacterota > Syntrophia > Syntrophales > UBA2185 > Fen-1135. Next base: position 7,866 of record DATJBN010000072.1, read on the forward strand.
AATAAAGCGCCCAATTCATCGTTGACCACGCGCACTGTACTAACCTCCAGGGAGCGTGAGATACTGCAGCTCCTCGCAGAGGGTCTCTCTGCGAAGGAGATTGCCGCACATCTGAATCTGAGCATCAAGACCGTCGAGACGCACCGGCGCAACATTATGGAGAAGCTTAACATTCACACCATAGCTGAACTGACGAAGTATGCCATCAGGGAAGGGTTGGTCGCCCTCGAAGCATAAGGAGCAAGTTGCATCACGGGAAGGTTACACATAAGGTCACTACTTTACTTGAGTAGTGTCAATTAAGCACACTTTGATTCGTCCACCTTTTACGATTAACGGAAACACCACTATCCTGTTTCAAAATAGATTTACACAAAAAACTCTTGCAAATCGGGCGGCAATGTTTTACTAATCGGCCACATATTTTCAAGGAGCGGAAACATGTCAA
>DATJBN010000073.1:0-6259 GCA_035515335.1 Syntrophales bacterium
TACCAGTCCTGTAAACCTCATCGCAGACCTGGGAAAGATGCCTTGCCGTCTCCTCATTGGTGAGATCCCTGTAACTCATCCTTGCGAATTCATCCCGGGAGTATCCCAGCATCTTGAGCAGGGCGTCGTTGAAAAAAACGATATTTCCTGAAAAATCGAGTTCGTGATAACCGTCTTCAATATTCTCAATTATGCTCCGGTATTTCTCCTCGCTTTCCCTGATCGCTTCTTCAACGAGTTTGTGGTCCGTTATGTCTGTGGAGATGACAACCACACGTGTAATCTCTCCGTTGGAATCGCTGTCTTTTACGGGGCTGAAGGTCCGGAGGAAGTATCGTCTGTCCCTTCGGCTTCTGTGTTCCTGCTGGACGGATTGGCCTGTAGAGAATACCTTGTTCACGGCTTCTCCGAACACCTTGTCCTGCTCCTCTGTATGAAACTCTCTATAGCTCTTGCCTATTATCTTCTGTGGCGGAAGGCCGAGCCGCGTGAGGTGCCTCTTATTCATGAAGAGATACCTGCAATCCTTGTCCACCATATAGATGGAGTCGCTCGTGGATTCCACTACTGATCTATAGACTTCTTCCAGTCTCGTCTGCTCCGATACTTTCTTCTCAAGTTTCGAAAGCCTCCGTGCCAACTCGTCATACGTCGGTTTAGTCTTGGCGCTGGTTTTCTTCTTAAGTTCCATTTTCAGTCTTCTCTGGCTATGCAGTCATCCGTTCGGCCCAAATACGGACGGATATCTTCATTTGTATATATGGGATGTTTGGGCGATGCTCTTTCCTCTGTTTCGACGGGCATTAAATATAGGATAAACATGCAGGTATGTCAATGGCAATTCAAGCGGAAGAAGATGAACGAAATGGAAGAGGCCTTATGTCTTTTGTTTCTTCTCCGTGAACTCCTTCCTGATCTTTATCGGGTCTGTTGTGGGAAGGTTTTCTGCTTTAATTCCCACTTCATTTATGACCGAATTGATGGCAATCGTCAGGAATCCCACCGCCTGAGGCACCGTGCAGTTCTTCGTCGATTCCAGCGCGAGAGATGTTTTATGTTGCTGGTAAAGTGCATAGTAGGTGAGGGACCTTCTCTGTTCTTTGTGGGCAGATTTACTGCTCCCCGTATTCGTATTGTTCACCTGAAAATGATATTTCTTATCGTCGATTTTGGAATTCGAGTTTGCCGCAATCCTCAGGGCGAAGGCCGCCAATTCCAGCTTTTCTCCGTTGGGCAGGTCGAAAATGGGAGCGTCAATCACATTGCATTGTCCCCATCGGAAAGGATTTCTCTTGTTGGATATCCACTTCGGTGAATAGAAACCCTCACCCTGATGCAGATTAAGGACATAGTCGGCGCGTTTGATGAGAGACTTGGCGAGGTTTACAACTTTCGTATCAGGATTGGAATAAGTATCCTCGGGCAGATGGAAAAGACGATTCATGTCGCCGCTCAGCCCCTGACGTTTTCCCTTCGTGATGGCCGGAAGATTGAGACGGGGTACGACAATCAGCGTGCCTTTTTTCACGCGAACGCCCGCATATCTTTCCGCGGTCAGGTAACCGCCGGACTCGTCACCGTGTATGCCGCCGATGATAAGCAGGGTCGGCCCCTTCTCCTCTCCGGAAATATAATATACCGAGACCTCCTGATTTGTACCGCTGAAGAACCGCTGGAGCTCAACGGCAGGCCTTTCATGTTTGGCTGGAGCACCCTTCTGTTTAATAGAAAGAGAATTGGTTGCGACAGAAAGGCAGATGATTGTAAGAAATGCTAATATGAAGATTCGCCTATGATCTGCCATCCGGCCTGTCCTTTTTTTAGATAGAATATTTTCTTGCTGTCGCTCTTGAAATTATTTGACTGGTATCTCTGTTGGAATCTGGCCACTGCGACATTTCCACCATATTCAGGCGGCGTCAGTATGGCCAGATTTTCAACCTTTACCCGGATGAATTTTTTGTACCTGTTGGTTCTCTCTTTGTGGTTCTTGAAGGCGGCAAAGCTCATCCCCTCCGCGTTTACAAAAGACGATGAATAGAAGCTCAGATATTTTTTCGTGTTGATGCTCTCCCACGCAAGCCTCCAGGAATTTATGAAGTTCCGGATCTCCTTGGCCGATTCCTTCTGTGTCTCAAGATTTGCGTACTGGAGCTTGCTCACAATGGCAACCGGGGTGCCGTTTGACCTCAGGTAACCTGTCATCTCTCTCAGGGTATCGTTGCTTACGGCAATACATCCCTGCGTATCTACGACGTCAACACCGAAGGCCTTGCTCGGGCTATGTCCGTGTATCCAGATGCCTCCCCCATCCTTTCTTTCTTTCCGATCCAGAAAATTCGGATAGTTGAGGACGAATGCCCCGTATCCATACTTTTCTGCAAGTGACTTTCCCGGAGAAAAGCGCAGGAAGAAGTAAACCCCCTCCGGGGTGGCAAAGTCGCCTTCCCTGGTTTTGCCGTGGTTATTCGCCCCGATGATACACGGGTATTGCTTTACAACAGAGAACCTTCCGTCTGAAAACCGGAAGACGTAGAGGACCTTGGTTTCCTTTTCGCAGATAAGAAGGTACTCACCGGCATCGGCAAATACGAACGGGGAGGGCGTATCCTGAGGCGAAGTTGGAGCGGTCGCAACCGCCGTAGTCGTCACTTTAGCGGGAACGGCTTGTGCCGGTTTCTGTTCTTTTGTTGCGACCTCTGGTATCGGTGTTTTTTCTCCTGTCGCCGCAGGCGCTGCGGGCAGCAAGGCGACCGCCTGCTTTTGCGCTTCCGTCAGATACCGGAAGGCCTTTTGTAAGTCCTTTTGCCTCAATGATTCATGGATCTGGCTGAAGTCCTTGCTCGTCCTGTCGACAAATCCGATAAGGTTCTTGTTGTTATTTCTTTCCTTGGCAAAAAGGTATAATAGGAGGAAATTAGAAAGAAGCAAAAGGACGATTGCAGCGATACCGATTTTCAGATAAGCAGGCGCCGAGGAGTATCTATTAATGCTGAAGTTCTTCATATCTAACTTGCCGGACAATTGTGTGCTCGATTATATCCGACACGGGCATCAACCACAACTGAATTTTGATGTTCAATGCTTTCCTGATGGCATGAACCTTTTACTTAAATTTATTCTTTTGTCAAGAAATATGAAGCATGAAAGATGATTCGACGATGAAACCTCGAACCAGAGTAATAGTCAAGAGATCGACTTACGATTATCGCGTGGTGCGAAAGGCTTTCTTCGAGATCATGTATGCAATAGGAGGCGATGCGATAAGAGGAAGTGATAAGGTTCTCATCAAGCCGAACTTGCTCACGCCCGCGAGCCCCGGTGAAGCAGTGCTCACCCATCCCTCGATCGTCGAGGCCGCAGTGGAGTATTGCCTTGAAAGAGGTGTCTCCCCGCAGGTTTCGGATAGCCCGGCTATGGGCTCCTTCGAAAGGATCATGAAGACGAGTGGCATCGGAGATGCGTTGACAGGGCTTGACTGCACCTGCAGACCGTTTCAAGGTGCGCTGAAAGTCGATGTGGGCGAACCTTTTCGTCAAATTGAGATTGCGGAAGACGCTATCAATGCGGATGTGATCATAAACCTCCCGAAACTAAAGTCGCACGGACAGATGCTCCTCACCCTCGGCGTCAAAAACATGTTCGGCTGCATTATCGGCTACAAGAAGGCCGAGTGGCACATGAGAGCTGGCATCGATAGAGCTGTGTTTGCGAAACTCCTTGTTCAGATCTATCAGCGGGTGAAACCGGCCTTCACTATCCTGGACGGCGTCCTGGCCCTGGAGGGTGAGGGTCCGGGAAAGAGCGGCGTGCCCAGGCGGGTAGGTATCCTGATCGGCGCAAGCGACGCACTCGCTGTCGATTACACAGTCTGCCGGATGCTGGGGCTCCCTTCGGATAGGCTGCCGACCTTAAGGATTGCAAGGGAGATGGGCATCATGGATGCTGATATCGAGATCGAAGGCGATCTGCCGGTAATTTCTGATTTCAAGTTTCCCCTCATGAGTCCACTCGTCTTCGGCCCGCGGATATTCCACGGGTTCATGAGAAGACATCTCCTCGAGAGGCCTGTTGCCGACGACTCAGCCTGCCTCCTGTGTGCCGAGTGCGGCAAAATTTGTCCCGCAAAAGCGATTTCCATACGAGAAAAGGTTCCAGATTTCGACTATGACCGCTGCATCCGTTGTTTCTGCTGCATCGAGGTTTGTCCCGAGGGGGCACTCCATGCGAGGGAAACGATTGCCGGAAGAATCATAAGGAAGATTACTGCCGGTCGTCTCTGACGGGCAGAATCAATTGGGAAGACCAGGGCGCTTCAGGCGAGCGCCTTTTCCATCCGCTCCATCGCCTCTTTCAGCCTTGCATCCGGCACTGTGAGCGATATTCTGATGTACCCTTCGCCATACTCTCCGTATGCAGTGCCTGCAGCGACTACGATGGCCGCTTTGTCGAAGAGTATATTTGTGAATTCGATGGACGTCATGCCTTCTGGTACCGGTACCCACAAGTAGAATGTCCCCTTCGGGGCATCGAATGCAATACCTACGCGCCGAAGCGACTGAAGCACCATCTCCCGCCGCCTTCCGTATATCTCAAGCATGCGGTCGATGTTCCTTTCTTCATGCTGCAGGGCAAAGAGCCCGGCGTACTGGATGGGATTGAAAATACCCGAATCGGTATTCTCCTTGACCTTGCTCATGGCTGCGATAAGGTCAGGATTGCCCATGGCCATTCCGATTCTCCAGCCGGTCATGTTGAAGAGCTTGGAGAGGGAATTCAGTTCAACGCCCACGTCCACAGCGCCTTCGCCCATCAGGAAACTCAGACGTTCCTGTCCTTCAAAGAGGATTTCACCGTAGGGATTGTCGTAGCATACGGCGATGTCAAACTGTCTCGCAAAGTCAACCAGTCGGCGAAAGAAGTCTTTCGTTGCGCAGGCGCCGGTGGGGTTGTTGGGATAGTTGAGGAACATTCCCCGTGCCTTCTTTGCTGTGTCCGTGGGAATGTCTTCGAGAACGGGAAGGTAACCGTTCGCTGCAAGGATAGGCACGTTATACGGTACACCGCCGGCCATCAGGATGCTCGCCCGGTATGCCGGATATCCGGGGTCGGTCATCAGTACTGTGTCTCCAGGGTTGATGCAGCTGAGGACGAAGTGGTGACAGCCCTCCTTGGAGCCGATTAGCCCCAGTATCTCACTTGCCGGGTCGAGCTTGACCCCGTACCTCCTGCTATACCACCGGGCGACCTCGCGTCGGAACGAGAACATCCCTTTCTCCTCGTCTGTTGGATAGCGGTGGTTCTCCGGATCGCGCGCCCTCCTGCAGAGTTCATCGACAATCGTATTCGGTGTGGGCTCCACAGGGTCTCCGATAGCAAGGCTGATCACATCTATGCCTTCCGCCTTTGCCTTGTTGATCTTTTTCCTCAGCTCGACAAAGAGATAGGGCGGAATCTTTTTCAACCTGTCTGCAATCTGCAAAGCAAGAACACCTCCGTCTTTTTTAAGAACACTCAGCGTCTGTATGCCTCATCCCAGATGCGCCCTTCATAGACTACATTGGCCTTTCCTTCAAGATAAATATCCTTGAAATCCGAGCCCGTCCTGCGAAAGTATATTTTCAACTTCTCTCCGCTTCTTACCGTCACATCAACAGGCGACTCAACGAGCCCTTGAGACGATGCAATGAGACTGGATGCTACAGCTCCGGTCCCGCAGGCCATGGTTTCATCTTCCACACCTCTTTCGTACGTCCTTATTCTGATTGCCCGCCTATCTATGACCTCCATGAAGTTCGCGTTAGTCCCCTCAGGCTGGAATTCCTTGTGGTAGCGGATATTTCTTCCCGTGTTGAATACGTCGTACGTATCAAGTCCTCGCACGGAGACAACGACATGGGGAACGCCTGTGTTGATAAAGCCTGCCTCAAGAGACTGTCCGTCAACAACAAGTGCTATGTGTTCTCTTCGTGTATGAGGTTCGGTCAATTTCACCTTTACCATGTCTCCCTTAACTTCGGCCTCGATTATGCCGGCCCCCGTTTCGAAGGACATCTTGTCTTTTGCGATACCTTTTATGCAGGCGAAGCGGGCGGCGCACCTCGAGCCGTTCCCGCACATATCTACCTCGCTCCCGTCGGAATTGAAGAACCTCCATCGGAAGTCGGCACGGGAGGACTTCCCGATGATTATCAAACCGTCCGCGCCCACAGATACCTTCCGCTCGCACACTGCTCTTACGAATCCTATTACGTCTCCG
>DATJBN010000074.1:0-3856 GCA_035515335.1 Syntrophales bacterium
AGAATACCCAGCTCCAGCAGGAGATCGTTGATCGAAAACGGGCTGAAGAAGAACTAAAGAAATATCAGGCTCACCTGGAAGAAACCGTTTACCGGCGTACAGCAGATTTGAGGAGCATCAACGAAGAACTCAAGCGCGAGGTAGCCGAACGCGAAAAGATGGAGGGTGTCCTCGAGCAGACTAATTACAAGCTTCACTCAATGGTCTATGAATACGGATTGCGTCAACAGAGGCTTACGCTGTTCAATCAGATGTCGGAACGGCTCCAGAGCTGCCTTTCCCTTGAAGAGACATACCCGATCATCCGCCAATTTGCCCAAAATCTATTCCCCTTTGCTGCCGGATCCCTCTTCATACTGAACCCCGCCAAGAACCTGGCCGAGGCAACGGCCTCGTGGGGACGAGCGCTATACGGTGAGAAGACTTTCGCTGTCAGTGACTGCATAGCCCTTCAGCAGGGGAAAGTGCACGTGACGGCCGATTTCCGCTCGGACTCGTGCTGCCGGCACCTCCAGGGCGGTGGTGCCAAAAGCGGTATATGTGCACCGCTTTTGGCGCAGGGAGAGGCGATCGGGATGCTTCATCTGCAACAGAGGTTCCCTCCCTCGTCGCCTGCAAGTCCCAGATTTGACGAATCTTCAGAAGGAATGAATGAGGAGGTGCAGCAGCTCGCGATAACAGTCGCTGACTATCTCGCTCTGGCACTAACGAACATAAAACTCAGGGATAGCCTAAAACAGCAGGCCATACGCGATCCCCTCACGGGCCTCTTCAATCGCCGCTATATGGAGGAGACGCTCGTCAGGGAAATAAGTCGAGCAAAGCGTTACGAAATGCCTCTTGGAATCATAATGATCGACCTCGACCATTTTCGAAGATTCAACAACGCATTCGGTCATGAGGCGGGCGACTTGGTTCTCCGCGACCTGGGAAAATTCTTGCAGAGCAATATCCGCAAGGAAGACGTGGCCTGCCGGTACGGTGGCGAAGAGTTCATCCTGATACTGCCAGGTGCACCTCTTGATATCACAGAAAAGCGCGCCGAGACCTTGAGATATCTCGCCCAAAATTTGGAGCTTTACTATAACGGCAAGCCCCTTGACAGCATCACACTTTCTCTTGGAGTTTCCAGCTTTCCGGAACATGGTGCGACCGGTGAAGCAATTCTCCAGGCTGCTGACGTCGCGCTTTACACGTCAAAACGGACGGGACGTAATAAGGTGACGACCTCAGGAAAGAAAGAATCTGCGCACACAGCTCAAATCTATTCCTTCGGCACTTAAATCCATCTTCACTTACATATTTCTCCCAGCCCTTGACTTATAGTCTCATCCCTCCTATAATTGGACACGAGAAGCTAAAGTCTGCGACATTCTTTTGGCTAGGTCTTGTTTCATCATAAACAACTTCCACCGAGGTGCAGAAATGGCAAAAAGAAAGGACAGTGACGGGTCCGTAATCGGGCGTGCAGTGAAGGAACTCCGGCGCAAGAAACAAATTACTCTTCAGGATCTGGCGGCCAAGACCGGTATTGGGAAAAGCATTCTGGATGAGATCGAGAAAGGCGATGTAGTGCCGCCCGTCGCTACACTCTTGAAACTGGGCAAGGCATTCAACGTCGGCATGGCCGCGTTTTTCGAGGAAGAGACCGCCGGCATGAAGATATCGGTCACCCGGAGCGGAGAAAGGGCCAAGATAAGTCGCCGCCCCCATCACCATCATGCGGGTGAGATCGATTACATCTATGAATCCCTTGAAACACACAAAGCCGACAAGCATATGGAGCCTCTCCTGGTAGAATTTCAACCCGTTGATACCGGTGATATGGTCTTTACGAACCATGAAGGGGAAGAATTCCTATTTGTCCTCGAAGGGAAACTGGAATTCCGTACGGACGACCGTGTTGAAGAACTTGACCCGGGCGATACCGTGTACTTTGAATCGGACATAAACCACGGGCTTCGAGCGCTGGGCGGAAAACCGGCAAGGGCAGTCGCCGTGGTATGGAGCAAGGTATAGGGAGGTAGGCAGTCACTGTGCTTGAAATTCGTTTTCACGGCCGCGGCGGCCAGGGAACGGTAGTTGCGACGATTCTTCTGGCCAAGGCATTCTTCAGGGCAGGCTATCAGGTGCAGAGTTTCCCCTTCTTCGGCGTAGAAAGACGGGGGGCGCCTGTGGAGGCTTATGTCCGTGTCGACAAGGAAAAAATCCTGCTCAAGACAAACGTATATTATCCTGATTGTGTGGTGGTCCAAGACCGGACCCTTTTGCATAGCGTCAATATCACGCGCGGTCTCAAGCCTGATGGATGGGTGCTGATAAACAGCCCTGCGCGACCTGCGGAATTGAAGCCGTTCATGGGCTACCGGCTGGCCGTTGTAGATGCAAATCGGATTGCGTCAAGAAATCAACTCGGAACTCGGACCCATCCCATCGTCAACACGGCAATGATCGGGGCTCTAGCGCGCACCATAGGCATGCCTCCCCTTGATTCCATCAGCGCCGTCATCAAAGAGGAAATACCGCAAACGTATCTACAGAATGTTGCGGCTGCGGAGGAGGCTTATGGGGAAGTAGAAATTCTCGGATTGATCGAGTCTGTAGAAGAACCTGCTCCGGCCGTCGCCGGAGTCCCCGAGAGGAATAAGACATGAAGCAGATAGACATAATTTCTCCTCTCTTGATACCCTGTTCCACGCAAACCACAGAGAGCAATAAGACGGGATCCTGGCGTTATCTTCGGCCTCTATTCGATGAGAAGACATCTCCGTGCAGCACAGCATGCCCGGCGGGCGAAGACATCGCCCGCATTGAGATGCTGACCGCCCAGGGATCATTTAAAGAGGCGTGGGAAATGATTCTCCGGGAAAACCCGTTCCCCGGTGTCTGCGGGCGTGTTTGCCCGCACCCCTGCGAGGGGGTCTGCAATCGCAAAGAATTTGACGAAGCCATAGCCATCCACTCGATAGAGCGCTTTCTCGCAGAAACCGCCGGCCGCTATGAGCTTAAGCCCATCCTCCCCCGGCTCATTGAGAAGAAACAGAAAATAGCAATAGTGGGTGCGGGCCCTGCGGGCCTCTCGGCTGCATACTTCATGGGACTCTTAGGGTATTCCTGCGATGTTTTTGAGGCAATGCCGGAGGCGGGTGGTATATTGCGCTGGGGAATTCCTGCCTACCGCCTTCCGCTCTCCGCACTGAGAGGCGACATATCCCGGATCGAATCACATAGCATCCGCATCATTACGGGACGGACACTCGGGGCGGAGTTTATAAGAGAAGCCGAAGGCAGGTATGACGCCGTGTTCATGGGCTGCGGGCATTCCCGTGCCGTAAAGCTAGGTGTTCCTGGCGAAGCGGGAGCCCTAGTCGAAGACGGTCTCGAGTTTTTGAGACGGGTTCGGAGGGCTGACACGATCTCAGTAAGCGGTGTCTCGGCAGTAATCGGAGGAGGGAACACGGCCATAGACGTGGCAAGAACCATTATCCGTCTTGGAGGAAAGGCTGTCATCCTGTACCGACGGCGTCGTCGCGACATGCCGGCATTCGAAGAAGAGGTACGGATGGGCCTGGAAGAAGGCGTTGAACTGAGAGAACTCATAGCCCCGGCGATGATTGCGGCTCACAGAAACCAGTGCGTAATGACTCTCCAGGAGATGGACGTCACAGGCGAGGATAGCCGCGGTCGTGCCGTCACAACACCGGCCACAGGGAAAACCAGCGAGATGCGGGTGGAGCGCATCTTCAGGGCGACCGGAGCCGAACCGGGTGAAGACTGTTTCAGTCTACCTGAGAGGAAGGGAGCGTCGCTTGCGCTCTCCCATACATTCCTCGTTTGCCGGGACAGAGGCCCCGCC
>DATJBN010000075.1:0-6358 GCA_035515335.1 Syntrophales bacterium
AGGATTTCATTATCGATCCATATCAGATATACGAGACGCGCTGTCTGGGCGGAGATGCAATACTTCTCATCGCGGCAATTCTCGGAGAAGAAGAGCTCGAGGATTACATCGTCCTTGCTTCAACTCTTGGCCTTTCAGCAGTCTGCGAAGTGCATACAGAGACCGAACTGACCAAGGCACTTGCTTCCGGAGCCAGGATCATCGGGATCAATAACAGAGACCTCTCGACATTTTCGACAGACATAAGAACGAGCATCGGCCTCGCAAAGAGTGTGCCTGAGGATAAGATCATAGTAAGCGAAAGTGGTATTAGGACAAGAGAGGACATTCACGCATTGATGAAGGCCGGGGTTCATGCCTTTTTGATAGGTGAGACCTTGATGATTTCTCCGGACATTGGAGGAAAACTGCGAGAGCTCTTAAACGGTGCGTAAGCCATGACGACTAAAGTGGAGATAAAGGTCTGTGGGATCACGACCATGGAAGATGCGGCCATGGCTTTCTCCTATGGCGCGGACGCATTGGGGTTCATCTTCTATGAGAAGAGCCAGAGATATGTGACGCCGGAAGCAGCGTTCCATATAATCGAAAGCCTGCCGCCTGCAATTTCGAAGGTCGGAGTCTTCGTAAATCACGATATCAATGTCGTCAGGGATATCTATCATTTCTGCAGGCTCGATCTGATTCAGCTCCACGGCGATGAGTCCCCGGATTACTGCCTGGAGATCCCGCAAGCGATTCTGATCAAGGCCGTCTCCCCTAAGAGCGATTCTGACCTTGCGCTCACGGAGGGATACGCGGTGAAGGCGTTTCTCGTAGATGCGCGCGACAGCGGGCTATATGGAGGAACCGGGAAGCTCTCGAACTGGGAGATAGCGAGAAAGCTCTCCCGAAGGCATCCGGTTATCCTTTCGGGCGGCCTAAATGCAGAAAACATTCTTACAGCCATTGAGAAAGTGTCACCTGACGGCGTAGACGTCAATAGCGGTGTTGAGTTTTCGCCCGGCAGCAAAGATCCCAAGAAGGTGCGGAGCATAATCGACATGGTCCACGTTATCGAAAAGAGGAGACCGGAATCAATATTCACGAGGAGATGATATGCAGCAAAGATTACCTGACAGGAACGGGCATTTTGGGGTATTCGGCGGCCGCTATGTCGCGGAAACCTTGATGCCCGCCCTCATACAACTGGAAGACGCCTACAGGTCTGCGAGAAAGGATGTGCGGTTCAGAAACGAATTCTCCCATTATCTTTCCGAGTATGCGGGAAGGGAGACGCCCCTCTACTATGCAAGACGCCTCACGGAAAAGCTTCGAGGCGCCCGAATCTATCTCAAACGCGAGGACCTCAATCATACAGGCTCGCACAAGATAAACAATACCCTCGGCCAGGGTCTTCTCGCCATGCGCATGGGCAGGAGAAGGGTGATCGCCGAGACGGGGGCCGGCCAGCACGGCGTTGCCACTGCAACAGTGGCAGCTCTTTTTGGCATGGAATGCATGATCTTCATGGGAGAGGAAGACATAAGACGGCAGGCCCCGAACGTCTTCCGTATGAAAATATTGGGCGCCGAGGTTGTGCCCGTTTCTTCAGGAACGGCAACCCTGAAAGACGCCATGAATGAGGCCATGCGACACTGGGTGTCACGAGTGAGAGATACATTTTACGTAATCGGGACAACGGCAGGTCCACATCCCTATCCCATGATGGTCCGTGAGTTCCAGAGCGTCATCGGTAAGGAGACACGGAGACAGATTACGAACAGGGAGGGACGCCTTCCCGATGTGCTTATCGCCTGCATAGGTGGAGGAAGCAACGCCATGGGCCTGTTTTATCCATTCAGAAATGAAAAGCACGTGAAGATGATCGGCGTAGAGGCCGCAGGCAAAGGCATTGCGACGGGCGAGCATGCGGCTAGCATCTCTGCAGGTAAGGTCGGCGTGCTGCATGGAAACAAAACCTATCTCCTTCAGGATGAACATGGTCAGATACGGGATGCGTATTCCATAGCCGCCGGACTCGATTATCCAGGTGTGGGACCCGAACATGGCCATTTCCGGGATACAGGGAGGGCGACATATGTGAACGTTACCGATGACGAGGCTATAGAAGCCTTCATTCTTCTCTCGAGGCTCGAAGGGATCATACCTGCAATGGAGAGCGCCCATGCACTGGCTCACGCAATCAAGCTCGCACCGGAACTCGCGAGCGACAGAATAATCGTTGTGAACCTCTCAGGCCGGGGTGACAAGGATGCGGAGACAATATCGCGAAGGATGGATATGCACTGATTCATGCAATCAATTCTTCTTGCAATCTATGGAGACGATCTGATGAATGGACGCATTGAGGAGAAATTCAAAGAACTGAAAGAAAGAAATGAAAAGGCCCTTGTTGTCTATCTCACAGCTGGAGACCCTGACCTTGCGACTACGCATAGGTTAATACCTGCCCTATCGGATGCAGGGGCCGATATAGTCGAGATAGGTGTCCCCTTCTCCGACCCGACGGCGGACGGGCCCGTTATCCAAGCCGCATCACAGAGGGCCATCCGAAAGGGGGCGACTCTCGGTGGCATACTCGATATGATAGAATCCTCGCGGAGATCAACCGACATCCCCGTTGTTCTCTTCGGCTACTACAATCCGATATTCTCCTTCGGATGTGAGCGATTCGCGGTACGCGCGAAGGAGACCGGGGTTGACGGGATTTTGGTTGTCGACCTGCCGTGCGAGGAATCACGCGAACTCCGAAAACACACGGATGTCGCCGGGCTCAATTTTATCTCTCTTATTGCTCCCACCACAAGAGATGAGCGAATCGCAACAATTGTCAAGGAGGCGACGGGATTTCTATACTACATATCCATCACCGGTGTGACCGGAACCGCGGCGCCTGTTATTGCCGATATCAGGGCTGATGTCGCGCGCGTGAGACGCGCAACCGAACTGCCGCTCGTCGTCGGTTTCGGCATCTCCACGCCTCTCCAGGCAAGAGAGGCCGCATCTTCTGCAGATGGTGTGGTGGTTGGAAGCGCCTTCGTTCGCCTTATCTCCGAATCGAAGGGAAACAATCTCATCGCTACTGCATCGGAGTATATTACCGGTATCAAAAAAGCCCTTTTATAGCGCAGGAGGTTTATCATGGATAAAGGGATCAAGGAGTGTTTCGTTGAGAAGTGGAATAATTATTTTCAGTCTGCCGACCTGCCCATAGTATTCTTCTATAAAGATTCAAGGTACGCGCAATCAAGACCGGAGACTTCTCGCGGCCATCGCTGCATGATATCTGACCTCGCCAGGGTGAGGCGGGGCAAGGACGTGTCCCTTGATGTCAACACGATCGCCTGCGGCGGTGGGAGGAGATATCTGGGGTTTGCGGAGATGCAAATGCCCGATTTCGAGCATTTTCTGTCCTGCGGCATCCCGGGGAAACTCGATGGGGAAAGATATAAGAAATCGCCTGATCTCGTAAAAGAATATATGAAACACCAGCCGCCCTTTCACGCGCCAGGCAGATTTATAACATTCAAACGCTGGGACAGGTTGGAGGAAGGCGACAGGCCATCGGTAGTCATCTTTTTTGCTCCCCCCGATGTACTCTCGGGACTCTTTACACTGGCAAACTTCGATGAACCGGGGCTCCAAGGCGTGATTGCGCCATTTGGTTCCGGCTGCGCATCCATTGTCGATTATCCCTATCGCGAGCTCCAGACGGAGCGCCCCCGTGCCGTCCTTGGCATGTTTGACGTCTCGGCGCGTCCATTCGTGCCGGCGGGTCTTCTCACATTTTCCGTGCCCTGGCCCAAGTTCGAGAGGATGATGAACAACATGGATGAGAGTTTTCTCATCGCTGAATCCTGGGGCAAGGTCAAGAATCGGATCAAAAGAGAAGCCTCAAGATAGACGGAACTTCATCTTATTGAGCCCCGGCCCTGCCCTCTTTAGTCTCGTTTGCACAGAAATCTGGGGCTTTTCCGATCCTCTGTCTGCTTTCGCTTACGAGTTCCCTGCCGCGGCCGGCGAGCTCATCCATCTTAGTGCATGCCTCGTCAAGTTTATCTTTCGTCCTGTCCTTGAGGTCATTAAAACCCTGCGCTATATCTTGGCGGGTTTCCGCACCGGACTTGGGAGCATACAATATGCCGAGGACTGCACCTATAAGACTGCCAATCAGGGATGTCCTCACTTATCGTGTCGAAAATCCTGATGGCATGAAATGGCGCGGACTCTGTCCGCATAAAGACAGGTCAGTTGGCCTTTACGGGCTATTCTCCGTAAATGCCGCTGCAGATAATGAGATCGTCAATTTTTTTGAAATAGGCGGTTTTGGGCAACACCTCCCTTGTTACAGGGTTGTACCATTTGTAATTCACCCAGCCGCCGCCTTCTTTGTTCGCCGTATCCAGAATTTCACGGATGAAGATCTTCCCGTCTGCGTCCTTGAGTTCGCTGAAATCCTCGCCCACGAACCTCTCGTTAACCCCGTGTGCCAGCATGGTTCCTCTGGGGTTTAAGACATATATATACATCTCATCCTGGACGAATTGCCCGGCGGGATTCGTATACTCTGCAAGTGCGATTCTCTTTCCCGACGTTTTGTAGAAAGCAACGGCCTTCTCAACCCAACGCTTGGCATCTTCTTTTGCGCGTTTAGTCATCGTACACCTCCTGCAATCTTCCTCTCAAACCGCCGCATGAAGAGCCGACACTCACCCCCGTATCAGCCATTCATTAATAATCCTCTTGCAGTCATCGCCTGCGTTGTCAAAAAGGCCGATGATTTTTCTTTCATAGACAGCCCTCTGGACGGAATCGGATGCATGTGCGGCGTTTTGAACGACGCTCTGTCCGAAGTCGGAGCGAATGGTCCCTTCTGCCGCTTTCGCCGGATCAGCTTCGCCCAGTCGTCCCCGGATCTTGCCTACTGCGCTGAAGCCGCGATAAAGAAGGGCAAGAGAAGGATGTGTGCCGGGTCTGTCACGGTCTTCTGCCGACACCGTCTGGGGATCGCTTCCAGTCAAATACTTCACAATTTGTGAGAACTCATGCTGTGCATTTTTCTCGTTTATTACCTGTGCCATGGCGTTGTATTCTTCGTCAGAGATGTCGAACCCAAAGAGTACACTCGCCCTTCCCCGGATCTTCTCGCTTATCTGTTTCTTGAGTTTTCGCTTAAATGTGTCACGCAGAAAGCCGTAGAACGCCTCGCCCTGCGCGGCGCTCATCCGGACCATTCTCGCGCCGACAATCCTGAGGCCTGTCTTTGAGAACATGTCGATCATATTTCCGGTACGCACTGAATGCCTGAAAAAGTTGTCGGGCTTCAAAATCACCAGTGTAGTTTCCCCGCTTGCACACTCCTCGTAGATGCCCGAATCGTTAAATCCCAGCTCTGCGAAAAGCTCCAGGTTATTTCTCGCATAATCGAGGTTCGTGGGTACCAGAACGGCGGGCTCGAAATACCTGACGGTGCCGTCCTCGTTGGTTATGAAGTCAGAGAAAGTGCCTCTTATGGTCCCTCTCCTCGCCTCGGTCTCCGTTTCGGTCGTCAGCTTCCCGACCACATCATAGACCTGATCTACCGCATTCTCGCCCGCAAAAAGGAGGAAGAGACAGCGATTGGTCTGACGGTGGATGTTTTCGTGACGAAGGTTCTGATCGATGTAATCAACGAGGGCCGTCTCGATCCTCGGTTCGATGCCCAGGCTTTTCACTCGGTGCATGTATTCATCGACAAACTCATCCGAGGGTCTCATCATGCGGACGCCGACGAGATCACAGCCCGAGAATGACATAAGACGCGAGATGATATTCCCTGTCCGCGACTTCATGAGGCTGTAGGGCGTTATGACTACATACGTCAGTTCTCTTGCCATATTCCTTCGGAGCCTCCTGACAGTGTTGGGATAGTATTAGCACTTTCCCCAGGATTTCACAAGACGTACCTATTGCCTTCCAGGTACGAAAATATTACCGCTGCTAAGATATTACGATCTTATAAATCAGTCATTCGGGAATTGCGAAACTGCCAAATGGATAGTAAATTATATTACTTGTAGCGAAACCTGTTTATAATCTCAATATCAATCCATGATAGGAGGCATGAAATGGATGTAAGGAATTCTCTCAGGATCATCGTTGCAGGACTCACCCTGCTCACCCTTGTAATGAATCCAGCATACACGGCTCAGGCAGCCACGGCCAAGGAGATCAACGTCAGTGTAGATGTGGCTCTCGACCGCTTCGTAAAAGACGTGAAAGGCGCAAAGGAATTTCTTAACGCTGCCAAGGGTGTTCTTGTCATTCCTAATGTCGTACAGGCAGGGCTTATCATCGGCGGCGAATACGGCGAAGG
>DATJBN010000076.1:0-3968 GCA_035515335.1 Syntrophales bacterium
TCTACGTGATCAACAAATACGACCAGCCCGGAGCGGACCAGCTCTTCTCTGAAGTTCGGTTCCGCGTCGATCAGGACGCAAGCATAAAGGATCGCGAATGGGTTCCGCCAGTGATTCCTACCGTGGCGGTGGAAGGGAAGGGCGAGGATGATCTTCTGGAAGCCATTACTGCGCACCGTACCTACCTGGAACAGAGTGGTAAACTCCTTGAAAAACGCCGCAACCGCGTGCATGAAGAAACCCTGCAGATGATTCACCACGAACTCTTCCGTCTGATCCGCCATCGTCTTGCCGAGGACAGAAGGATAGATAAGATGGTGGAAGAGATCATGGCCCATACGCTCAGCCCCTACAATGTCGTTGAGAAAGTGGTTGACGAGTGGGTTCCGCAGGCGAAGAAAAAAAAGACATAAATCTTCCGCCATGCAGCCTGAAAGAACTTGCTGATCCTCGTTCCGCGTCTCTTCACGTCGTTGTTTTTTCACCTTCATCAATCAACCCCTTTGTTAATCTTTAGCGAATCGAGAATTGACCATGAAACAAAAGAAAGCTGGAGGCAAAGAAAACGTCATCGACTTTGCGAGTCTGATGGACAGGAAGAAGATGGCCGACATGGTGAACATGGACGATGAGGAATTTAAAAAGGCCATGACCAGGCTGATCCTCTCCATCGTCGAGGCCATGGGGAAAAACAATCGCAGGATAGACGAGTCATTTGAGATCCTCATCGAACATCTCACGAACATAAGTCGGGAACTCAATTTTCTAAAACAGGTGCTCTACATGGAAAGGATACTGGACGGAGAGCGGAGGAACGGCAGCATGACCATCGAGCAGAAAAAGTCGCTCGCAGAATCGTTCGGAATCGACTTCAAAAAGCTTGTCCAAGGGGTGTCGAAAAAGCGCAAAACGCCCAGACGCCTGGCAAAGAGTTGACACACGAGATATCCTCCTGATCTTAAAGGAAGTTTATAAAAATATTGACAAAAAGCAGTGTCTGTGTTAACTCGCACAAGGTTTTGTCCTTAGGATTATTTATCCGGAACTTCGTTGCTCAATTCAAATAAACTATCATAAGAGAAGGAGAAAAGAAGTGATGTTTACAAAGAAAAAATTTTTGCGAGCAAGTATCTTAGCCGTCCCCCTCATTCTTTTTGCGGTTCCTGCCCTGGCAAGTGAGGCCGAGCTGAACATTCCTGAATTGTCCTCGTCCCAAAACAACCTCCTGATGATCGGATTTCTTATCTGCTTTGCGGGGATGGGTTTCGGCCTCTATCAGTATGCCAAGGTCAAGGGACTTCCGGCCCACAAGTCCATGCTGGATATCTCCGAGATCATCTTCCAGACCTGCAAGACATATCTTATCCAGCAGGGGAAACTCCTGATCGTCCTCGAGGTGTTCATCGGCGCATGCATTGTCTACTACTTTGGCGCCCTTCAGCATATGGGAACGAACGGCGTCCTCATTATCCTCGCGTGGTCGGTCGTGGGTATCCTGGGTTCCTACGGGGTTGCCTGGTTCGGAATCCGCATGAATACCCTTGCCAACAGCCGCATGGCCTTTGCCTCTCTCGAAGGCAAACCGATTAAACTTCTCGATATCCCTCTAACAGCGGGTATGAGCATCGGCGTCCTCCTGGTTGCTGTAGAGCTCATCATGATGCTCATCATTCTGGTCTTCATGCCACGTGACGTGGCGGGTGCATCTTTCGTCGGCTTCGCCATCGGTGAGTCTCTTGGCGCCTCCGCCCTGCGTATCTGCGGCGGTATCTTCACGAAGATCGCGGATATCGGCTCCGACCTGATGAAGATCGTCTTCACAATCAAGGAAGACGACCCGAGGAATCCCGGCGTCATCGCGGACTGCACGGGTGACAACGCGGGCGACAGCGTCGGACCCACCGCAGACGGATTTGAGACATACGGCGTCACCGGAGTCGCGCTGATCAGTTTCATCGTGCTCGCCGCTTTCCCGCAGTATCAGGCAGAACTTCTTGTCTGGATCTTCGTCATGCGTATCCTGATGATCGTCACCTCCATCGTTTCCTACTTCATCAACCAGGCCGCGACCAATGCGATCATGGGTGACAAGGAAAAGGTGAACTTTGAGGCATCGTTGACGTCACTCGTCTGGATCACATCGCTAGTTTCAATCATCGTGACCTTCATCATCAGCAAGTGGCAGCTGGGCCACTACCCGAATAACCTGTGGTTCAAACTTTCGGTCATCATCAGTTGCGGTACGCTGGCTGCCGCCCTGATTCCCGAACTCGTCAAGGTATTCACGAGTTCCAAGTCGGCCCATTGCTCCGAGGTTTGCACGGCAGCAAGAGAAGGCGGGCCCTCTCTCGATATACTCTCAGGATTTGTCGCTGGAAACTTCAGCGCCTTCTGGATAGGCATTTCCATAGCGCTCCTCATGTTCATCGCCTATTTCACGAGCACGATGGGCCTCTCCAGTTTCATGGAGTATTCGTCGGTCTTTGCCTTCGGCCTTGTGGCATTCGGATTCTTAGGAATGGGGCCGGTCACGATTGCCGTCGACAGCTACGGACCCGTTACGGATAATGCGCAGTCCATTTACGAGCTGTCGCTAATCGAGACAATCCCGAATGTTGAAAAAGAAATCGAAAAAGACTTCGGATTCAAGCCGCGCATGGATATTGCCAAACACTATCTCGAAGAGAATGACAGTTGTGGAAATACCTTCAAGGCTACAGCCAAACCGGTTCTCATCGGCACGGCGGTGGTCGGGGCCACGACAATGATCTTCTCCCTCATCCTGCTCTTGAGGAAGGGCTTGGGCATCCAGCCGGAAATGATCCTGAACCTGCTCAATCCTTATACGCTCCTCGGGTTCCTCTGCGGCGGCAGCGTGATCTACTGGTTTACCGGCGCTTCCACACAGGCCGTTACCACAGGCGCCTACAGGGCCGTCCAGTATATCAAGCAGAACATCAAACTTGACGACGCGGCCAGTCTGAGCGCTTCCACGGAAAGCTCGAAAGAGGTCGTCAAGATCTGCACACAGTATGCGCAGAAGGGTATGTTCAATATTTTCATCGCGATATTCTGTTTCGCCCTGGCCTTCGCGTTCTTCTCCGCTCCGGTTTCCGGGCCCGAGGCATCGTCGTTCTTTATCAGCTACCTGATCTCGATCGCCGTATTCGGTCTCTTCCAGGCGATCTTCATGGCCAACGCAGGCGGCTGCTGGGACAACTGCAAGAAGATCGTTGAGGTCGATCTGAAGCAAAAGGGAACGCCTCTGCACGCGGCGGCCGTTATCGGCGACACCGTCGGCGACCCCTTCAAGGATACCTCATCGGTCGCCCTGAACCCCATCATCAAATTCACGACGCTGTTTGGGCTGCTCGCGATGGAGATCGCCATTGCCCCCGGGATGAGGGGAAGCGCCGGGATAGTGGGCATCATATTCTTCCTTATTGCTCTGGTCTTCGTGTGGAGGTCTTTCTACGCGATGAGGATTCCGGTCGAGAAATAAAGAGGCTGCCCATGCGGCAAAGCCGGAATACCGATTTTCACAACTCTTAAAAGGGGCCCAAACGGGCCCCTTTTTATTTTCACGCTTTACGGGAAAAATTCTTAGAGAACGCGCAGGGGTGTTTTCACGAATAGATAGACGTGGATGATATCCTGCCTTTCGTTGAGTTCCGGCATCACGCTAAAGCTCCGCCACCTGTTGCGGCTTATTTCCTTCCTGTCCTCTTCTGTGAAACAGACGGAACTCGCCGGACAGAGATTATCGCCCGCAAGGCAGAATTGAAAACTACTCATCACGCCGCCCGTATGGACATGCTCGAAGAGAAAGGCGTGGCCGAGTTCATGGACAACCACATGCGGCCGGTAGCTCTTGAGGACGATATATCTTCTGTACACGTCGTCGATCGCGGCCATCCATCCCCCGAAAAAGTCAGTGACAATCATCTCGCCGGCATTCATCTCATAGA
>DATJBN010000077.1:0-10966 GCA_035515335.1 Syntrophales bacterium
CGGCACTGCACTCGAGCGAGGAGAACGCGCCATTGTCGAAGACGTGGAACATAGCCCGATCTTCATTGGCACCGAGGCTCTGGATATTCAGCGGAGGGCCGGAGTTCGAGCGGTCCAGTCCACGCCCCTGATGAGCCGCGCAGGAAAGATCTTGGGCATGTTCTCTACGCATTACAGGGAGCCGCATCGCCCCGACGACAACGCACTTCGTCTTCTTGATCTGCTCGCCCGCCATGCAACCGATATTATCGAACGGGCGCAGGCGGAGCAGGAAATAAGAAAGAGAACAGCCGAGCTTGAAGCCGCCTACAAGGAAGCCGAGAGTTTCAGCTATTCGATATCCCACGACCTCCGGGCGCCCCTCCGCGCGATCGACGGATTTTCGATGATGCTCTTGAAAAAGCACGGAGATCAATTTGACGAAGAATCCCGGCGCAAGTTCGATGTGATAAGATCAAACGCGCAAATGATGGGCAAGCTTATAGACGACATCCTGTCATTATCGCGCTTGGGCAGGAAACAGATGTCCATTGAACTGCTTGATATGGATGCCATCGTCCGGGAGGTATGGAAGGAACTGCAAGTGGAGACGGCAAACCGAAACATCAATCTTGTGACCAGCGGCGTGCCGCCAGTCTACGGAGACAGAACCCTC
This sequence comes from Syntrophales bacterium, assembly GCA_035515335.1. GTDB lineage: Bacteria > Desulfobacterota > Syntrophia > Syntrophales > UBA2185 > Fen-1135. Next base: position 656 of record DATJBN010000077.1, read on the forward strand.
GTCAAACAGGTCTATGCGAACCTCCTGGGCAATGCAATCAAATTCACCAAGTTCCGGGACCCCGCCCTTATTGAAGTGGGAGGTGAGGTGCATAAAGATGAGAACGTCTATTATGTGAAGGATAACGGCGCAGGCTTCGACATGGCATATTACGACAAACTGTTCGGAATCTTCCAGCGTCTCCACAAGCCAGATGAATTCGAAGGCACGGGCGTCGGCCTGGCAACCATCCAGCGGGTAATACAGAGGCACGGCGGAAGTGTGTGGGCGGAAGGAAAGGTTGATGAAGGGGCCACATTCTATTTCTCACTGCCTTTACCACACACACACACACACACACACAAGAATGACATGACCCGATGGCCGCCAAAATATTGTCATTTCGAGCAGAGCGAGAAATCCCGATGATTAGTAAGATCCATCGCGGAGCCTGTACTGAGCGAAGCGAATGTGCTCGGGACAAGGATTCCTCGTTGCTCCGCGCCTCGGAATGACATGGTGGGGCGGGAATCAGGTTAAAAGAAGTCTTTCTTTATCTCCACAGTAAGCGGACTGTTCGCAAGTAGTGTCTTCGCGAGTCCTTCTATCTTCGGAAGCTCGTACTGGAAAAAATACCTGAACGTATAAATCTTTCCCTTGTAGAAGTTCACATCTGTCCCTGCGGGATTCTCCCTCAGGGCCCTATCTGCGACGAGCGCCTGGAGAAGCCACTGCCAGCCGATCGCAATGATACCGAAGAATTCGAGGTAGAGTGTTGCGTCCGCAAGAAAGGCATCGATCTTTCCCTGCATCGCAAGACCGACGAGATGACCAGTGACGTTTTTCAGTTTGCCCGCAGCCCCTTCGAGCTCCTGCGCCGGGGCCTTAAGCTCCGTCACCTCTTTTGCTTTTGCAATCGTCTCTTCGATCTCGCTGATGAGAAGCATCGCCGCCGCGCCGTTTTTCATTGTCACCTTGCGGCCAAGAAGATCGAGTCCCTGGATGCCGGTCGTCCCCTCGTGGATGGGGTGGATGCGCGCGTCTCGGTAGTGCTGCTCAATGGGAAACTCGTCACAGTACCCGTAGCCCCCGAGACACTGCAGTGCCTGGCTCACAGACAGGATGCCCATCTCCGCGGGATAGGATTTGGCAACGGGCGTCAGGATCTCGAGGAGCAGATTGTATTTCTCCTTTTCCTTTCCATCGAGTGCTCTTTCAAGATCGACGTATTTCCCGCATTGCATGAGAAGGGAGAGCGAGCCTTCAACGACTGCCCGCTGGAAGAGGAGCATCCGCTTTACGTCCGCATGCTCGATGATTGGAATCTGCCGGGATGTGGGATCCTTTGCCGTAAGGGGTCTGCCCTGCGGACGCTCTTGTGTATACTCGAGGGACGCATAGTAGGCGGCAGAGGCGATGCCTGCGGCAGAGATGCCAACCGCGATTCGCGCCTCATTCATCAACTGGAACATATGGGAGAGGCCTCGGTTTGGCTGCCCGACGAGATAGCCGCGGCAATCATTATTTTCGCCGAAGCTCAACTGCGTAATAGGCGCGCCGCGGTAGCCCATCTTGTGGTAGATGCCCGCCACGTTGACATCGTTGAACGAAAGTCCTTCTCCATCCGGGCGCATCCTGGGTACGACGAATAGAGAAATGCCTTTGATGCCGGCAGGGGCCCCGGCGATACGTGCGAGCAAGAGATGCACGATATTCTGCACGCCGTCATGGTCGCCGGTCGAGATGAAAATCTTCTGACCCTTCATCAGGTAGTAGCCCTTCTCTGTCGGTTCCGCGGTTGTCGCGATGTCCGTGAGCGAACTTCCCGCCTGGGGCTCGGTTAAGGCCATCGTTCCCTGCCAGTCGCCCGCATACATCCTGGGGATGTAGGTGTTGATCAGTTCTTCGGTGCCGAACGAATGGATGAGATGAGCTGCGCCTTCGGTGAGGTAGGGATAGACGCTCGCCGCGTAGTTCGCTGCCGAGAAAATGAACATCGGGATGAAGCCGAGAATCGCCGGAAGCTGCTGGCCGCCAAGCTCCTGCGGCGCCGTTGCCGATATCCAGCCGCCCGCGCCGCAGATCTGCATGATCTCTTTCACGTGGGGGTGCACCTTCACGCGGCCGTCGATGAACTGCGGTTGGTTCGTGTCCATCTCCCGGAAGGAGGGCCGGAAGAGGTCCTTGCCCAGCTTCATGGCCGTGTCGATGATCATGTCGAAGGCATCACGGCTGTGGTCAGCGTAGCGCGGGTATTTGAGAAGGGATGGTGCATCGAAGACCTCGTAGAGCAGGAATCTGATGTTTCTCTCACTCACGAATTTTTCTGCCAATGTGCCCTCCTATAATTTTTATGAATTGTACGGTCATTTCGAGCAACGCGAGAAATCCAGGTATTAAAGTCGAGATTCCTCACTGGCGTTTCGGAATGACAGTAGCGAAAGCGTCGTAATGACATGGATAAATTTTTACTCGAGGCTCCTCTTCTCTATCCTTCCATCAACGATAAGATCGTTGCCGAGACGGCGAATATTTCTGTATGAAAGTTTTACAGAGTCGTCGACTGTCTTGCTTCTTAGATCGCCCACGGATTCTATCCCCTTCCCGATGATCCTCGGGGCGATGATAACCACGACCCTGTCAGTCAACTGTTCTGCGAGCATCGACGTGATGAGGGCCGCCCCGCCTTCGGCAAGAACGGAGGAGATATTTCTTTTTCCGAGCTCGAAGAGGAGTCTCATGAGATCGACGCGATGATCCTTGTCCGTGTCCACTGTTAGGACCTCAATGCCGAGGTCCGTCAGGCGGGCGCGCTTTTCGCGGGGCGCCTGAGAAGTAGTCGCGATTACGGTCGTCGCTTCTCCCTGGTCTTTGAGGATCTTTGCATCCGCAGATATGCGGAGATGGGAATCAACGACTACCCTGATCGGGTTTCTGCCTTTTGTGAGGCGCACGGTAAGCTCCGGGTTGTCCTTTACCAGCGTGCCGCAGCCGATGAGGACCGCATCGTGGTGGCTTCTTAAGGCGTGGGCAAACTTGAGGGACTGCTCCGAGCTGATCCAGCGGGAATGTCCCGAGGCCGTTGCGATCCTGCCGTCCAGGCTCTGGGCGAATTTTACGGTCACGAAGGGAATCCCCGTCTGCATGAACTTGAAGAACCTTTCATTGAGCTCCCGGCATTCTCCTTCTAGGACGCCCACCGCTGTCCTTATACCGCTACTCTTGAGTGCTTCGATTCCTTTTCCTGAGACCAACGGATTGGGATCAGCGGTCCCGATTACTACTCTTCTCGGTTTAGCGGCGATAATCCTGCCAATGCAGGGAGGCGTCTTCCCGAAATGTGTACATGGCTCGAGGTTAAGGTAGACGACGGCGCCCCTCACGGACTCGGCTGCACTGCCGAGCGCATTTATCTCGGCGTGGTCACCCCCGAATTTCTCATGGTATCCTTCTCCGATAATTCGATCCTTCTTCACGATCACGCAGCCCACCATCGGGTTGGGACTCACCCAGGCCTCTCCCTTCTTCGCGAGAAGCAATGCCCTTTTCATATAAAGTTCATCATCCATGGCAGGATTTCCTCCTCATGATTTCTCAATCTTTATACCATGCCTGTTGGTGATGTAAAGAGTGAATAACAAAAGAATGTTTCTATTGTTGAGGGGGGCTTTATGTGATATAGGGATGCGCAATTATCGATCGCGTGATCTGCTTTCCGGTAGATTGCGTTTCCGTACGAAAAGGAGAAGAAAGTATGAAGGGCGTCGTTCTAGCGGGAGGCCTGGGCAGCAGGATGTATCCTCTCACAAAAGTCACCAATAAGCACCTCCTCCCGGTTTACAATGAACCGATGATCTATTATCCGATAAAGATCCTGGTGAATGCGGGCATCGAAGACATTATGATCGTAACAGGCGGTAACAATGCCGGCGAGTTCCTGAAGCTCTTGGGGAACGGGGCGGACTTCGGCCTGAGACATCTCAACTACACCTATCAGGAGGGCGAGGGAGGCATCGCCGCCGCGCTCAGCCTTGCTGAGTTCTTTGCCGACGAAGATAGAATCGTCGTCGTCCTGGGCGATAATATTATTGAGAACAATGTCAGGAAGGCCGTTGAGTCGTTCAAGCAGCAAAAGGAGGGCGCCAGGATCATGCTGAAAGAAGTTGCCGACCCCAAGAGGTTCGGCGTTCCCGTTTTCGAGGGCAAACGCATTGTGCGTGTTGAAGAAAAACCGGCGGAGCCGAAGTCGCAGTATGCGGTCATCGGCATCTATATGTACGACAGCCGCGTCTTCGATTTCATCAAGACGCTGAAGCCGTCGCAAAGAGGGGAGCTGGAGATTACCGACGTCAATAATTTTTATATCAATGAGGGGAAGATGGACTGGGATATTCTTGACGGTTGGTGGAGCGATGCAGGGACATTTGAATCTTTGCAGTACGCGGGGAACATGGTGGCTAAGACCGGGGCGAACAAGATTTGAGGGGAGTGCATATGATCGAAGGTGTGATGGTCAAAGAGTTGAAGGTCATACCGGATGAGCGGGGCAGATTAATGGAAATCCTGCGTGCAGACGACGAGGTGTTCAGAAAGTTCGGCCAGGTATACGTGACGACCGCCTACCCGGGTGTCGTCAAAGGATGGCATTACCACAAAAAGCAGCAGGACAATATGGCCGTCGTAAAGGGGATGATGAAGATCGTCCTCTATGACGGCAGGCTCGACTCTCCGACGTACGGCGAAGTGAACGAATTTTTCGCCGGTGAGCACAATCCCGTACTGATCCACATTCCACCCTACGTCTACCACGGGTTCAAATGCGTATCCGGGGAAGAGGCGATGGTGGTCAACACCCCAACCGAGCCGTACGACTACCGGGAACCCGATGAATTCAGAGTGCATCCCCATGACAACGATATACCTTATGAATGGAACCGCAAAGACGGCTGACACAGGGCAGGAAGGAATCACCGGATGACGGATGGAAGGTATTGACTGGAGCATCATGGAGACATTCCTCGTTATCTTCTTCACGTGCCTGGGTGCGGCCATTGGGAGCTTTCTCAATGTCTGCATAGTGCGCCTTCACGTGGAGGAGAAACCCATAGTATCCTTGCCTTCCCATTGTCCTAAATGCGGTCATCCAATTACTGTTAATGACGACATGCCTATTGTCCCCCATTTGAAGTGGCAATCCATAGCATTCCCACCTTCCCATTGCCCTAAATGCAGTCACCCAATCAGGTTTTATGACAACATCCCTGTTGTCAGTTATTTTCTTCTGCGGGGCAAATGTCGTGACTGCGGGGAGCCGATATCTGCCAGATATCCGTTTGTTGAGGCACTGACGGCTGCAGTAGCCTTGCTTCTTTTTGGGAAATTCGGTTTAAGTCTTGCATTTCTTGCCACATTTCTTTTTGTTTGTACCCTTATAGTCATCACCTTTATTGACATAGACCACAAGATAATTCCCGATACAATCACACTGTCAGGTATTCCAATCTTTATGCTTGCCTCGGTTTTGTGTACGCACGTTACCTTGCTTGAAGCATTTCTTGGAATGATGATCGGTGCTTCGACGCTCTATTTTGTGGCAGTCTATTACGAGGCGATCACCGGCGTTGAAGGCATGGGGGGAGGGGATGTCACTCTCCTCGCAATGCTCGGGGCATTTCTCGGATGGAAGTCGCTTCTTTTTATCCTGTTTGTCGGGTCCCTGATTGGTGCGGTTGTGGGGGTAACTCTGATGATAATCAAAAGACAGAACATGAAATACGCCGTGCCTTTCGGGCCGTTTCTCTCCGCCGCTGCCGTGCTCTATATATTTTTCGGCGCTGCGTTCAATGTTTTTCTGGATGCTCTGTTATTTCAGTACTGATGTCCTGCCGAATCTTCTTGACTTGAAAAAGGTATGAATATACCGTACTTTATAAGTCGGGATAGCTGAAAAACGGCGAAGCGAATGGTGCGCATGGCGCCAGATGGGTTGCTGCCGGTCGCTTTTGGGTCGTTTGGAAAAACTTGAGGTTGGCCAGCGCGGCCAACTTTTTTAGTATGTGTGAAGACAGTTCGATGTCGTGTCGATCCCTTCGCCCTCAGTCATTCCGAGGCGCGCAGCAACGAGGAATCTGGAAAGACAAGATTTCTCCCTTCGGTCGAAATGACAGAGGGAAGTCGAAATGACAGAAGTGGTCGAAATGACGTTTAAGAAAATTTGTGAGGTCTGATGAAGAAGAGATTGCAGACATTGCTTAGCGATGCCGTTGCCGCCTGTATTGCTGAAGGGTTGATAGAGGCTTCACCCCCTTCTTATATTGAAATCGATATACCTAAGGATGCCGGCCACGGTGACTACGCATCCAACGTAGCCATGGTGCTTGCCTCGCGCGTTACGAAGAAGCTCCCGCCCCGCAAGATCGCAGAGATGATAGCCAAGCGCCTAAGCGGGAGCGAAGAGCTGCTCGCAAAAATCGAGGTTGCCGGTCCCGGTTTCATGAACTTCTTCATAAAAGAGGATGTCTGGGCGACGCTGCTTCGCGATATCGACGAGCTGAAAGACCGCTACGGCAAGTCCGATTCCGGCCGCGGGAAAAAGATTCACCTGGAATTCGTGAGCGCCAATCCGACGGGGCCCCTCCACATCGGGCATGCGAGGGGCGCAGTTGTGGGCGACGTCATTGCGAACATCCTCGACGCCTCCGGGTATTCGGTCTTCTGCGAGTATTACATCAACGATACGGGAAACCAGATGAACAACCTGGGGCGATCAGTGCTTCATCGTTATCTCGAGATACTGGGCGAGGAAGCGGAGTTCCCCGAAGGCTGCTATCAGGGAGACTATATCAAGGACCTGGCAGGGGAGATAATTGCAAAAGAAGGTGGCATCTATCGCGGGAAAGACGAGGAGGAAACGGTTCCCATATTTACCGAATATGCCGCAACGGCGATTCTGCAGGGCATCAAGGATGACCTTATGGCCTTCGGCGTCACCTTCGACAATTACTTCAGCGAGAAGGAGCTCTACAAGGACGATGGCGTGGCAAAGCTCCTCGCGGAGCTTGAGAAGAGGGACTTCATCTACAACGACGGTGAGACCGTCTGGTTCAGGACGACCGCCTTCGGAGACGAGAAGGACAGGGTGGTGATCAGAAAAAGCGGAGAGCCCACGTATTTTGCCGCTGACATCGCCTACCACCATAACAAGTACCGGCGTGGGTTTGACCGGGTCATCGACGTCTGGGGCGCCGATCATCACGGCTACATCCCCCGGATGTCTGCCTGCATCGAGGCCCTCGGGCACAAGAAGGAAACGCTGGAGATTGTCCTGGTGCAGCTTGTCAGCCTGTTGCGCGACGGCAAGCCCGTCGCCATGTCCACACGCGCGGGCGAGTTCGTGACGCTCCGGGAAGTCGTCGACGAAGTGGGAAAGGACGCCGCGCGGTACAACTTCCTCATGAGACGCTCGGACAGCCATCTCGATTTCGACTTGGAGCTTGCAAAAAAGCAATCGAGCGAGAACCCCGTCTACTATGTACAGTACGCACATGCGCGAATCTGCAGCATCGTGAGGAATGCGGACGAGCGGGGCTATACGCATCCGAAATACGGCGATGTGGATTTGAGAAGGCTCACGCTTCCGGAAGAGATAAACTTGATAAAGACAATCACCAGGCTGCCCGAGGTTATTGAAGGCGCAGCGGCCTCTCTCGAACCCCACCGTCTGACGTTTTACCTCAATGATCTGGCGGGCCTCTTCCACAGTTACTACAACAAGCACAAGGTGCTCTCCGATGACGAGGAATTGAGCAGGGCAAGGCTCTTCCTTACGAAATCCATTCTTACCGTGCTCGGAAACGCCCTGGGGCTTCTCGGGGTCGCGGCGCCGGAAAGAATGTAAAGGCAATGTAAATGGCGTCCAAGAATGTTCGCGTATTCGAACTTAAACTCGGCAAACGGGCGCTGATCCTGTTTATAGTGGGGATGTCCTGTTTTCTCTTTGTCGCGTTTCTCTTCGGTGTGACTGTCGGAAAGAACATCGATACCTATCCGGAGAAATATTCGCGGGGGCTCCGGGGAATGATAATGGAGAAGCTCGGCTGGCAGGCAGGCAAGGCCGAGACCGTCGCTGCCGCCACAGAAACAGCGAAGGATGCTGCGAGGACAGAGGAGGGTGCACAGGAAGAGAAGAAGGCCTCAGGGGCAGCGGCGCCGGCGCCCCCCACATCTGACGAGAAGCAGCCGCAGGCTCCGGCAGCGCAGGCTTCTCACGCGCAGGCCCCGGCAGCGGTGCAGCCGATGGTGAAGCGAACTCCGGAACCGGACAGGTATCAGATTCAGATTGGCTCATTCAAAGAGAAGGACAAGGTGGATCAGTTGTGCAAGAAGCTTGCGGCGATCGGATTTACAGCGAGAGTTTCCGAAAATCATGTGCCGAAGAAGGGCAAGTGGCTCCGCGTGGCGCTGGAAGGTTTTGAAAGCAGAGAAGAGGCCGAGAAGGCTGCAGACAGTGTGGCAAAGAAGATCAAGGGCGTAAACTGCGTCGTTTCTCGAATGACGACCAAAGATGATTGATTCAAGGGCACAGTGAACGGTGAGCGATGTTTGAGGCATTGACAGAAAAGCTGGAAGATGTGTTCAAGAAACTCAAGCGGAGAGGCCGCCTCGACGAGGAGAATATCGCGTCCGCCGTAAAAGAGATACGTATGGCCCTTCTTGAAGCCGACGTGAATTTCAAGGTCGTCAAGGACTTCATAGAGGAGATCAGGGTGAGAGCCGTGGGGCAGGAGGTCCTCGGAAGCATCACGCCGGGCCAGCAGGTTGTCAAGATCGTTCACGATAGATTAGTCGAGTTGCTTGGAGGGAAGAGCAGCCAGTTGAAACTCTCCGGCCGTTTTCCCGCGCCCGTGATGATGGTAGGCCTTCAGGGATGCGGCAAGACGACCACGGCGGTAAAACTCGCCCGTTACCTTGTCAACCAGGGCAAAAGGGCATATCTTGTTTCGTCGGACGTATACAGGCCCGCTGCCATTGAGCAGTTGAGGGTCCTGGGCGAAAAGGTAGAAGGCGTCAGGGTTTATGCGCCGGGTGACGCCCGTGATCCGGTAGGCATCTGCTTGCGAGCGGTGGAAGATGCGAAGAGCAACGGTTATGAGGTTATCATCATCGACACCGCCGGACGTCTTCATATTGACGATGAAATGATGGATGAGCTGAAAAGAATAAAGGACTCTGTCAATCCATCGGAGATACTCTTCGTCGCCGATGCGATGACCGGGCAGGACGCGGTGAATGTTGCGGGGAAGTTCAACGAGCTTCTCGGCATTGACGGCGTCATCATGACGAAGATGGACGGCGATGCAAGGGGCGGCGCCGCACTTTCCTTGAAGGCGGTCATCGGGAAGCCCATAAAGTTCATCGGCATGGGTGAAAAGATAGACGCCCTCGAGGTTTGCCATCCGGAGCGACTCGCTTCGCGTATCCTCGGCATGGGCGATATCCTCACCTTCGTCGAAAAGGCGCAGGCGACGGTCGACGAAAAGCAGGCCCGCGAGCTCGAGAGGAAGATAAGGAAGAATGAATTCACCCTCGAGGATTTCCGCGACCAGTTGAAACAGATCAGGTCGATGGGTTCCGTGGGTGACATCATGGGAATGATACCCGGCCTGGGGAAGCTCAAGTCCCTCGCCAATGCAACGCCTGACGAGAAGGAAATGACAAAGACCATGGCCATCATCGACTCGATGACGAAGAAGGAGCGTGCGAACTATCTCCTGATCGACGGACAGAGGAGAAAGAGGATAGCAAAGGGAAGCGGAGCGACGGTACAGGACGTGAACAGATTACTTAAGAATTATGGTGAGATGAGAAAGATCATGAAGAAGCTCACTACTAAGGTCGGCATGAAATCGCTCAAGAGGGGCAATTTGCCCTTTTAATTAGCCGAAAAATAGATTATAATCAAAGTTCTTCCTTCACAAAACGAGGATATGTCTCATAAATTACAATAATTTTCAGGAGGTGGTAGAGAAAACGAATGGCAGTGAAGATAAGGTTGGCGCGGCTTGGTGGAAAAGGCAGGCCCTATTACAGGATTGTGGTGGCTGATTCTGAGTTTCCCAGGAACGGCAGATTCCTGGAGATCGTTGGGAGTTATAATCCTCAGAAAGATCCGGCGGAGGTTGTGCTGAAAGAGAAACGCGTTGCCGATTGGCTTTCTAAGGGAGCCACACCCACCTTAACAGTGTCCCAGTTGTTAGCAAAGAAAGGAATCCGGAAGAGTATTTGACAAAAAATCAGAATGGGCCATGTCTTGAGCTATTACATTGAACGGTT
>DATJBN010000078.1:0-3367 GCA_035515335.1 Syntrophales bacterium
TCAGATCGCCACGCTTGCTGAACATCTTGTCCCTGAGGGGTTTCGTGGCTCTCATATTGGCTTCACGCAGGGCATTGATTTTTGCCGTCTGCTCGGGTGTAAGATTAAGCTGAGATAGAATGGATCTATCCGGTCCATAGCAGTCCGCTCCGCCATGCCCTCTTCCAGGGCCGGGACCGTATGCAAATGAATAAGACGATAAAAATGCTACGATAAGTACCGTTACTAATGTTATTGCAAATTTTTTCATGGTCATTTTCTCCCTAGACGTTATTTTTTCACTTGTATAAAAAGCAAGGGCTGTGCCAGAACAACATCATATTATTTAACATGCTTATATTATTTAACTGTTTACCACCAATCGCAGCCAGTCACCGCCCAGTGTGCTGCTCTGAAGAAAAAATATGGATAAGAAGTATCCAGTTATGGTATCCAGTTGAATAAAAAATATCCATATGAATGTGAAGAACAAGACCATTAGAGGAGACAAGAAATTCTGGGCAGGTGTCTCACCCTGGTTCATCATCGGGGCCGTGACCATAATGGTGCCCGTCTTTGTTGTATTGACCCTACAAAGCATAAACAAACAAAAGGAATACACTACCCAGCTCTTGATTGAAAAGGGGGCGGCGCTGATAAGATCTTTTGAAGCTGGCGCCAGAACGGGCATAGGAATGCGATGGAGCAGCTTCCAGCTCCAGAAGCTGTTGATTGAAACAGCGCAGCAGCCGGATATCGATCACCTGATCGTAACCGATGTAGAGGGTACGATCATGGCCGACAGCGATCCCTCTATGATTGGGGAAACGTACGGGACGGATCTTGATCTGACACGACTCGCTGCTCTAAGGGCGGTGGAATGGCGCCAGGTTCCCAACCCTGAAGGCGCCGACACATTTGAAGTGTACAGGCAATTTTCCCCGACAGAGAAACCCTTCCAAGGATTTCAGGGAAAACAAAAAAAATCTGAGCAACCGTTGCCGCGAGCAAAGGATAATTCGGCGGGAACATCGTCGGGGTTCATCATTTTTGTCGGCATGGATATGGGTCCGGTCATCGCGGCGAGAGAGCAGGATACACGTCACACCGTCTTGATCGCAGCCATTCTTATTCTGATTGGATGTTCGGGAGTCATTTCTCTTTTCCTCGCCCAAGGGTATCGCTCGGCAAAGATCTCCTTCTCCAGAATGAAGATCTTTTCCGACAGCCTCGTGGAAAATATGCCCATCGGCCTCGTTGCCATAAATGACCGGGAGGAAATCATCTCATTTAACCAGACTGCTGAATCTATCCTTGGCTATTCGCATTCGGATGTCTTGGGAAAGAATGCCCTTGAAATAATGCCCCCAGCGTGCATGGCCTTGCTGCAAGGCCTGAAGACTGAGAAAAAAGTTATCGAGGAAGAGATAGACTGCCCTCTTGCGGATGGCAGGATAATTTCTCTCGAGGTAATTGCAACAGCCCTGGAGGAGGACAACGGCAATTTTCTTGGCTATGTGATACTTTTTAGAGACATCACCGAGATACGGCACTTGAAGAAAGAAATGGAACGTAGCCAGCGCCTGGCATCGGTGGGCAGTCTGGCGGCCGGAATTGCCCATGAGATAAGGAATCCTCTGAGTTCCATCAAAGGCTTCGCCACTTTTTTCAAAGAGCGCTACAGGAATAACCCTGAAGATCAGAAGACCGCCGAGATCATGGTTCAGGAAGTCGAAAGGCTAAACCGGGTTATCGGCCAGCTCCTTGAATTTGCAAAGCCGGTGGAGATGAAGAGGCAGTTGGCTTCCATTCAGGAGGTGATCAGGCACACCTTGATAATGGTCGAAAGCCAGGCGAAGGCCAAAAGCATTGCCGTTCAAACAGATTTGCCTGAGCATATGGGGAAGATCTTCATAGATAGAGATAAAATCACACAGGTGCTCCTCAATCTGTACTTGAATGCCCTGGAAGCGATGGAAGATGGCGGCACGCTCAGAGTGGCGGTCTTGCCGCATGAGGGCCGTATGGTGAGGATCGATGTTACCGACACTGGAAAAGGTATCGATGAAAAGGACCTTGCCCGCATCTTTGATCCATACTTTACGACTAGGTCTTCAGGAACAGGTCTCGGGCTTGCCATTGTCCATAAAATAATGGAATCCCATGACGGTGAACTAAGGGTGACGAGCGAGCCTGACAAGGGAACCACAGTATCAATCTTTTTACCCGTCAGCCCGGACTTAGAGAAGTGTGCATAAGATCTTTATTGGTTTCAGTCGTCGCCTTGAACCCAAAAGACAGACATTGGTGAATGAGACATATGAAAGTAAAGAATACAATCTTGGTCGTAGATGACGATCTTGCCCACCGGACGATGCTGAGGACGCTCCTCGGAGGCTGGGGATATGATGTTACTGAAGCCGATGACGGTGGAAAAGCCGTCGAAGCCGTTTCACAGAAGCCTTTCGATCTGATCCTGATGGACATTCGTATGCTCAAGATCTCAGGATTGGAGGCTCTTGCGGAGATAAAGAGATTCAATCCTGCTATCCCCGTCATCATCATGACTGCGTATGCCTCGGTGGAAACGGCGGTCACTGCCCTCAAAGAAGGCGCCTACGATTATCTTACCAAGCCCCTTGATTTTGACGAACTGAAACTAACCATCGAACGGGCTATGGAACACAGCAGCTTGAGAGAGGAAAACCGCCATCTCCGGGAGAGTCTTGCCAGTCAATTTGACAGCCAAAACCTGATCGGGCACAGTCCAGCCATGAAGAGGCTCACCGAAACCGCGGTCCAGGTTGCACCTTCTGAAGCAACCGTTCTGATTACCGGCGAGTCCGGCACAGGCAAAGAAATGATCGCGGGAGCCATCCATTTCAACAGCCTCCGGAAAAACGGCCCTTTCGTAAAAATCAATTGCGCTGCGATTACGGAAACGCTTCTTGAATCCGAGCTCTTCGGCCATGAAAAAGGCGCCTTTACGGGCGCCGAAAGAAGGAAGGAAGGAAAATTTCGTCAGGCTGAGGGAGGAACTCTTTTCCTTGATGAAGTGAGCGAGATGTCTCCCGCTATGCAGGTCAAGCTATTGCGCGTATTGCAGGAAAGGGAAATCACCCGTGTGGGCGGCGATGATGTAATCAAGGTGGATGTGCGGGTTATCGCTGCCACCAACAAGGATTTAATGCGCGAAATTGAGGCGAGGCGCTTCCGTGATGATCTTTATTACCGCTTGAATGTGGTGACTCTTAACGTACCGCCGCTTAGGGAGCGGAAGGAAGATATACCGCTTCTTGCGCTGCACTTCCTTACCTTGTTTACCAAGAAGAATCACAAGAGCATCAAGGGGTTCACCCCTCAGGCCATGGATCGGCTCATCAGGTAC
>DATJBN010000079.1:0-4473 GCA_035515335.1 Syntrophales bacterium
AGATGATGAGAATACCGGCGAGGATAACACCTACCAGGAGTGACAGGACCATTATGACCACCCATGGTCTTGCCTCGAAGAATTGGCCGGGATCGAGCTGGTGGCGGATGGCGAGAGCCTTGAGCCCGGCGCTGATCCCTACGTACCAGTATATATAGAGGAAGAAGGAGCAAACCAGTGCAACCGTCGAGAGAACGAAAACAAAGATAGGATGGAAAAACCATTTTGCCTGTTTCATATTGCAAGAACCTACATCATATGAATATCTTCGTCAACTTTCCTTCGTCTGTCGCCCTTCCCATTGTAAAAGTATTGTAAAACCACAATTTGGCCCTTTCCTTCCCAATCTTTATTTCCTAAGCTGCCTCCGTCCATGCAATATTTCATCGTAACGGAGGAAGACATGCCCCATCACTCACCTACCCATCCCATTCACCCTCTTGGAACAAAGGCCCGCATTCTTTTGACAAGCGTCTTCGGACCGTACGCCCAGGATGACGACTACGGCAGCCGCAAGATCAATCCAATGGAGCTATACCAGAACCAGGTAACCCGTGTCCAGGGAGGTTTTTCGCTCCGCATGTTTCATCGCACCTTCGGCCTGTTGATGTTACAGGCCAATCTCGAAGCACCCTGCACAGTGCTCGATTTTCCAACGCTCGAACGTTTCACCGATGAGATCGGAAGCCGGAGCTATGACGTCATCGGTATCAGCGCCATCATCCCCAACATCGACAAGGTAAAAAAGATGTGCGAACTGATCCGCAGGCATCAGCCCGCGGCCACAATCATCATCGGCGGACACATAACAAACAAGGAGGGAATTGATCGCATCGTCGATGCAGACATTATCGTGCGGGGCGAGGGCATCCGCTGGTTCCAGAGATACCTCGGACAGGACGACAAGAAGCCCGTTATACATCCGCCTGTCGTATCCGGATTTGGCGCCAGGATCATGGGCATCGGCCTCGGCAACAGGCGCGGAGGAACGGCCGCTATACTGATCCCCTCCGTCGGATGTCCGGTGGGCTGCAACTTTTGTTCGACATCGGCCCTGTTCGGCGGCAAGGGGCACTTCGTCAATTTCTATGAAACGGGAGATGAGCTTTTCGATGTCATGTGCGAGATAGAGAGCAAGCTTCACGTCCGCTCCTTCTTCACGCTTGACGAAAATTTTCTCCTCCATAAGAAGAGGGCTTTACGGCTTCTCGAACTTATGGAAGCCGGGGGCAAGAGCTGGGCATTATATGTATTCAGCTCCGCGCGGGTCTTACGATCTTATACAATCGATCAACTGGTGAGACTCGGCATTGGCTGGATATGGATGGGCCTCGAAGGGGAGGACAGCAGCTACAATAAACTCTCCGGGGTCGACACAAGGGCCCTTATCGCGCGTCTACAGGCACACGGCATACGCGTCCTTGGATCATCAATCATAGGCCTGGAGAATCACACGCCTGAAAATATCGATGCAATCATAGACTATGCGGTGGCCCACGAAACCGTGTTTCACCAGTTCATGCTCTACACACCCATTCCGGGGACGCCCCTTTATCAAACGCTCAAGCAGGAAGGCACGCTGCTGCCGGAATCCGAATTGTCAGACGCTGATGCCCATGGTCAATACCGCTTCAACTACAGGCACCCGCACATTAGGGACGGAGAGGAAGAGAAATATATTGTCGACGCGTTCCGGCGTGACTTCCAGTTAAACGGGCCGAGTCTGCTTCGCCTTATACGTGTGCTCCTGAACGGGTGGCGGATGCATAAGTATCACCCCCGGCGTGTACGTGAACGTTTTGCCTGGGAGGCGTTTCCCCTCCGCACTTCATACGCAGGGGCCGTCTGGGCAGTGCGAAAGTGGTATCGCCAGCGAGGCGACCTCCGCATCGCCGAAAAGGCAGACAGGCTGCTCAAGGACATCTGCGCCGAATTCGGATGGAAGACAAAGATCATCGCGCCCGTCATCGGTGTGTGCGCCTTTTATTCCTTGAAGAAGGAGGAAGAGAGACTGGCCCGGGGATGGACATACGAGCCTTCTTCCTTTTATGAGAAAAACGACGCGGCACTGGCACTTGAAGAAGCACAGGAGGCAAAGCGCAAATCGGACAGACTGAGAAGGCGATCTGCCATCAAAGTGCCTCTGCCAAATTACGGCAAGTAGGAGTCAGGGAGCAACCTATCAGACGGCGCAGGGAACGGAGCGACCGGGGAGCAATTCTATCCTATATTTTCGCACCTCAAGTTTCTCGGATGACGTTTGCTTCTTTACCTCGGAGAGTGTGGTGACACTGTAGCCCGCCTTTTTGACTTCTGCAAGCAGTGAAATGAAGTGTCCGCTCCAGACCCCGCCTTCGGCCTCGGCATGCGCCGGGAATACATGCGTGCCGCCATCTCTTAACATTTCAGTAATTATCGAAATACCGTTAGGCACGCCGACCTCCTCGAAGCATGGCAAGTCCGAGGGTATCTCGATAATTTCTATTCCCTCATGGATGAACGGCTTCCTTGCGCGCGTGCAACTCAGATAATCGAAGCTATAATCCTTGAGGACAGCCATTACTCTGTCATCAATCATCCAGGCAGGTGCCCCGAATGCGGTGGGGTGCCGACCGGTGAGCTTGACAAACCCGCCGATGCCTCTTTCAAACCAGTCGCGTATCCATTCTGCAGGCTTTCTCAGGAGCTCATCCTGCCATCGCCTGTGGTCCCACGCATGAAACTGCACCTCGTGGCCCTGATCCATAATCTCCTGAACAATCGTCGGAAAAGAAAGGGCGATCATAGGCGACGGAAGCACGGTTCCATAAAGGGCCGTCCGCAGACCGTAGAGACCTACGGCATTGGTCCTCACCATCTTTTTCAGAAAGCGGGTATTTTTGATGAGCTGAAGAGCGGCTCTGCCTGACGAGTCCGGCCCTATGCTCAAAAAGAAGGTGCCTTTTATGCCCTCGCTTCCCAGGATATTAAGGAGGCGGGGCACGCCTTCCTTCATGCCATGATAGGTATCGACATCGATCTTTATGCCCAGTACTCTCTTGCTGTCATCAGACGGCACCTCTATTTTCCTCCAGGAAGGATTCCAGTGTCATCCTGAGTGCGTCCTTAAGTCCAACCTTGGGCTTCCAGTTGAGCAGTCTTTTCGCCTTCTCGATGCTCGGCTTTCTTGAATAGATGTCCTGGTAGCCTTTGCCGTAATAGGAGAGAGATGATGCCTCAACGATCTCAGAATACACCTTGTCATTTCTGTGGTCCTTGTGCGCCTTGAAAAGACTCTTGAGAATATTGGCAAGCTCCTTCACGGAACACTCGTTGTCCGGATTTCCGATGTTGATGATCTCGCTCTTGCACACGTCGTTCTTGTTCTCCAAAATCTTCACCAGGGCGGAGATGCCGTCATCCACGTATGTGAAGCACCGCTTCTGATTGCCGCCGTCAACGAGCGAGATCGGGCGTTTCATTAGGAGCTCCGCAATGAATTGCGTCACTACCCTCGAGCTTCCCTCTTTCGCAACGTCCAGAGAATCGAGACGCGGCCCTATCCAGTTGAACGGCCGGAACAGCGTGAATTCGAGATGCCCCCGCGTTCCATAGGCGTAGATCACGCGGTCGAGGAGTTGCTTGCAGCAAGCGTAAATCCATCGCTCCTTTTGAATGGGGCCCACAACCAGGAAACTCTCGTCCTCTTTGAATTCAGGGTCTGTACAGGCCCCATAGACCTCGGAGGTCGACGGAAATACGACCCGCTTGTGATATTTGACGCATTGTTTGATGACGCCCAGATTCATCTCAAAGTCCAGGTTGTACACGCCGATGGGATCTTCAACATAGAGTTTCGGAGTCGCAATCGCGACTAAGGGCAGAACGACATCGCATTTCTTGATGTGGTATTCGATCCATTCCTTGTTTATCGATATATCGCCCTCGAGAAAATGGAAACGAGGATTGTTCACTGCATCGCCGAGACGGTCGTTAGCGAGGTCCATGCCGTAGACGATCCAGTCCTTTTCCGCAAGTATCCGGTTGGTCAAATGATGGCCGATAAACCCATTCACTCCGAGAATCAGAATCTTCATGTCAAGACTAACCCCTCTTTGTTTTTGAAATAGTCAAATATTCGCTCGCCCGCAAGCGTCGATCCCGCAACGTCAATGTCCACAAGCCTGAGTCTTCCGTCACCGGTTCCGACATATACATCTTTTCTCTCAATCTCAATCCCTCCCGGCTGATGTCCGCCTCCTCCTTCAGGAACGGCCCACCAGATCAATATTCTTTCTCCGCCCGGCAAGAAACCAAAGGCGCCGGGATATGGATCAGTGACTGCACGGATGAGATTGTAGATCCTTGTGGACGGCCAGTTCCAGTCAATATGCCCGTCTTCCGGCCGGCGCCCCGCGTGATAGCTTCCTTTCGAGAGGTCCTGCGGAATCCGCGAGGTCCTGCCCTCCCTGACGAGAGGGAGAAGTTCGCCGA
>DATJBN010000080.1:0-5849 GCA_035515335.1 Syntrophales bacterium
AGGTATGTCCTCACGGAGAAAAAGGCCCTTCTCGTTGCGGACGCTGACAATGATCCCAGGATAACGAAAAAGGACTATCTGGAGTACGGGTCGGCCTCATTCATAAGCATGCCGATCTTCATAAGGGACGAGGTCGCGGCGGTCTTGAACCTTGCTTCCAAGGCAAACGGGAAACATTTTGACTCGAACGATGAACAGATACTGTCCATCATGATCAGAGAGATCGGCTTTGCCTTGGAAAATGCACAGCTACATTCAAGGATCAAGTTGCATATGGAGGAGCTGAAGCAGCACACGACGACCCTGGAAAAAGAGATAATGGAGCGCAACAGGGCTGAACAGGCGCTCCGCGAATCGGAGGAACGCTACCGGTCGTTCCTACAGAAATTCCGCGGAATCGCCTTCCGGCGGACAATCGATTTTGTTCCGATATTCTTTCACGGCGCGGTCAAGGATATAACCGGTTATACACCGGAAGAATTCGTTGCCGAGAATCCGGCATGGGATCAGATCATTCATCCAGAGGACTTTCTGAAGGTCCATGAAAGCAAGGAAGGTATCCGCACCGTTCCGGGCTATTCTACGGAAAGGGAGTACCGCATAGTGTGCAAGGACGGGCAGTCGCGCTGGGTTCATGAACTCATTCAGAATGTTCGTGACGATGCCGGGAAATCGATCTATATTCATGGATCGCTGTTCGACATTAGCGACCGCAAACACATGGAAGAAGAGATAGTGGCCCTCTCCATGACGGATCAGCTGACAGGTCTCCACAACAGAAGGGGTTTTTTGACCCTGGCGGAGCACCAGCTGAAGCTTTCGGACAGGACAAAGAAAGGGATGCAGCTCTTCTTCGCCGATCTGGACGGCATGAAGTGGATCAACGATAAGATGGGTCATAACGAGGGGGATAACGCTTTGATCGAAGTGGCCACCTTACTTAAGGACACCTTCAGATCATCGGATATAATAGCACGCATGGGGGGTGACGAATTCGCTGTGCTAGCGATTGATACGGGCAAATCGAATCCCGACCTTCTCACAACCCGGCTCCATAACCAGATTGAAGCGCTGAACAATAAGCCCAATAGAAGATTCGAAATATCTGTAAGCGTCGGTCTCGCCTACTATGATCCCGAGCAGCCCGCCTCAATTGATGAGCTGATGGCAAAGGCGGACGGATTGATGTATGAGGAGAAGAAGAAAAAGAAACCCTTGCCCAGGTAACGCAAAAGGTCAGCCCTCCTTCCGCCGCGTACCGAGAGAAAAATAGAAACACGCGCCCTCGTCAACCTTCCCTTCGGCCCAGACCCTGCCGCCGTGCCTGTGTATGATACGCTGAACGATTGCCAGGCCGACCCCCGTTCCTTCAAACGCCTCATCGCTGTGGAGGCGGTGGAATACTCCAAACAGCTTGTCGTAATAGGCCATGTCGAAGCCGGCTCCATTGTCTCTGATGAAGTAAACGTTCTCGTTTCCATCCGTGTGTCCGCCGGCCTCTATGCGGGCATCGGCCCGGTATTTGGTAAATTTGACCGCATTGGAAAGGAGGTTCAGTAGGACCTGATTTATAAGGCTTCGGTCCCCGTGGCCTGCCGGGATATTCCCTACCGTTAGTCGCATCCTCCTTTCCGGGTTAATAACAGATATCTCTTTCCACGCATCCCTGATCAGTGCGCCCATGTCCAGCTTCACAACGGACATATGCTGCCTGCCCAGGCGGGAGAAGATCAGGAGGTCATCGATCAGCTGCCCCATCCTTTCCGTTCCGCTTCTGATCACATTGAATTTGGAGAGCGTGTCCTCGTCAAGTTTCTTTCCCTGCTTCTTGAGGATCATCCGAGCATAGCCATCGATGGCCCGCAGTGGGGCGCGAAGATCATGAGATACGGAATAGCTGAAACTCTCCAGCTCTCTGTTAAGTTCTTCGAGCTGGAGGGTGCGCTTCGAGAGTTGCTCTTCCACCTGCTTGCGATCGGTGATATCGCGGATGGATTCTATGGCACCCGTTATGTTCCCCTTGTTGTCGTGGAGGAGCCCCGCCTTTGCCCAGATCACGCGTCTCGATCCTTTGAGCGTTGCGTTGGTTTCAGCTATCAGGATGCCTTCATCATTCTCGACAAAATGATATCTTACCCTTGCTTCGTCGGAACCGAAAGCAAGGTCGATGAGTACTGGCCTCCGTTCCCCGTAAAAAGGTATAGAATATTCAAAATCGCCTTTTCCCAGCATGTCGGCAGCCTTGAACCCCGTCATCTCTTCAATAGCCCTGTTCCAGGCGATGATCTTGCGGCCTCTGTCGATGGCGAATGTCGCGTCGGGTGCAAATTCAATAATCTCATGCAGGCGTTCCTCCGACTCGCGGAGCGCCTCTTCGGCCCGGCCCCGGAGCTGCTCCTGGTCAATCGCGTCAACAGCATAGGAAATGTCGGCACTGAGCGATTCAAGCAGAGCGACCTGGTCCCTATCAAAGGCTGCGGGGGCAGGTGCATAGAGTGTGATCGCTCCGATTGCGGCGCCCCGGAGGCGCAGGGGAAATGCTGCCGAGGCGCGGAACCCGTAGTCGGTCGCGGACACGCGCCAGGGGGACGTGGATGGATTGGTTGTAAAGTCATCGTTGATCACCGCCCGTTTTTCCCGAATACTGGTGCCTGTTGGTCCTTTGCCCAGCCTGCCCTCTATCTCCACCTTGATCTCTTTGAGGTAGTCGGCGGCAGGTCCGAACCAGGCGGCCGGAACGACCCGTCTTCCCTGTTTCAGGCCGATCCATACGAGGGGGAAACTGCACTCTTCGGAAACAATACGGCAAACCTCGCGGTACAGCGACTCGGCATCGCGGACGCGGATGATTGTCTCGTTTACGCGGCTCAAGGCTGCGTAAAGACGGGTCAGCTTGGCAATGCGCTCTTCCTTTTGCCTGCGCTCGGTTGAATCTATACCAGTCCCTATAAGGTATCTCTTTCCTCCGATTGCCACCCTTGTTCCGGTAAGATAATAAGGGACCCTAATTCCTCCCTTCGTCAGGAGATGCACCTCTGCCGTGGCAGCGCCGGCCGCGAATCCTTCACGCAATTTCAAGATTACGAGTTCCCTGTCCTCTTCTGCAACAACAGTCAGGAGGTTCATGGAGGTCAATTCATCGGCTGAATATCCCGATACCATCTGTGCGTTCTTGTTCCAGTTGACAAGCGCCCCATCTTCATCAAGGATAAAAAATACGCCTGGCAGGCTGTCTATGACCGAGTCGGAGAACATTTTCTCTGCTGCCAAGGCCTCCTCCGCCCGCTTACGTTCGGTGATGTCGCGGATAATGATCTGCATCGCCCGTTTCCCTTGGTCATAGACGACAGTACCTATGGCCTCGACCGAAACGACCTGTCCGTCCAGACGCATCAGCTTCGTTTCCCGAAGAGGCATGCCCTGCCCTTCCGTGTTCGCCACATGCGCGGATACGGTCGAGCGCTCGTCGGGATGAATCATCTCCAGGAATCTCTTTCTCTGGAGTTGTTCCACAGAGTCTGCCCCGTAAAGCCGGAGCGCTGCAGGATTGGCAAAAAGAAAACGTCCTGCGCGCTGTACGATCACGGCATCCGGTGATGATTGGACCAGTTCGCGGTAACGTTCCTCACTCTCACGCAGGGCATTTTCCGTTCTTTTCCTTTCCGTTATCTCGGCCCGCAGCTCGGCGGTCCGCTTCTTGACTTCAGCTTCCAGGGTCCTGTGTGCTTGACGTAGATTCTCTTCAGCCTCTTTCCGCGCCTTATGTTCCTCTGCTTCTGCAAGTGCCCTCTGCACGGCGGGGATAAGGCGATGGAGACGGCTCTTCATCACATAATCTTTTGCTCCATGCGTAAGGATTTCTATGGCCCGATCTTCACCGATTGCGCCTGTCACAAGTATGAAGGGCACATCCGGGCATTTTTCCCTGGATTCTGTCAGCGCGAGGAAACCGGTATACTGGGGAAGGTCGTAGTCGGAGAGGATGAGGTCGGGTGAAAACTCTACAAGTTCTCGCGTAAAGCTATCTTGAGACATGACCCTTTTTGAGACGAACGTAAACCCGGCCTCCTGCAATTCGAATTCCATCAGGTCTGCGTCGCTGGGTCTATCTTCCAGGATCAATATGCGGAGCGTTCTATCCATGCACTAAATCATTACGATGGTAAAATGAATTGACCGGAGATTACATTAAAAGCCGGATCTCGTCCACATGGATTCAGCTTCCGGCTAGTCTCATGCAACACTGGCTGATTACCTCTTAAGATTTTGAACCTTTTTCCATAAATTGAAGGATGAATGAATAGGTTTTTCTCTTATTCTTTAGCTCAAAAAGCCTTATCTTTTTTCTAAGAGAATAGCTTATAATAAAACTCAAAGAAAATCATAAGTTGTTGTCTCTCATCCCCAAAGCTGTTTACAAATCTGTTGATAGCTGTGTTGATGATTTTTGCGGCTCCTTATCCACTCTGTATTCTCAGCTGATTGCACAAGAAATAGGCAATAATAAATGTAATGATTTTAGTTAAGTAGCAGGCGGTGTTTATTTTTTGAATCCGGCCGCAAGCGCATGCCCATGGATTGCCACGGGTTAAGCCAGGCGGATCAGGAACATAATCTTCCTTAAGGAGCTTCAATCCATTTATATTTTTCTGGAATCGTACATACCATATTCCCGCCAAAAAAACTCAACCTGCTTTAATCACGTAGGTAATTATTCTCTCTTTCCAGTTTCAAGATCACGGAACAAAGAGGGTAAAATCCGTGCTCGCTGCACGACAGACGTATCCCGCACCCCACGGCATCATGCCGATACCATGGCCGATCATCCCGCAGCCCATCATCGGACTCATCCCGGACGGTTGCATTCCCCAACCCATCATTCCGCCGCGGCCCATCATACCACGACCCATCATGCCTCCAATGCCCATCATCGGCCCCATCGTCCCCGATGACTGTGGCGTGCCCCAGCCTGTCCCCTGTGTGGCCTGGCCTTTCGTAATCTGGGTCCCGGCCATCGGCATGTTATCTATCGGGTCTGCTGCGATGGCAAAGGTAACCTGGAGAGAAGTCATAAGCAGGATTGTCAGGATGAAGACACCCATCGGGAGCCTTCCTGTCTTTAACATAGTTTTGGCTTTTGTTTTCATCGATCCACCTTCATGACATCTCTATCTTTTATTGTCACTGAGACTTTCTTTAGGGCTAATGTTCTCCTAATGTTGCGCATTGAGATTGCATCTTTATGCCAGTCATCCTACCGGGCTTTCCATGTATAATAGCCCCTTACAATTTCCT
This sequence comes from Syntrophales bacterium, assembly GCA_035515335.1. GTDB lineage: Bacteria > Desulfobacterota > Syntrophia > Syntrophales > UBA2185 > Fen-1135. Next base: position 5,296 of record DATJBN010000080.1, read on the forward strand.
ATCTGTGAAATCCTTAATCTCCTCCACTAAAAGTATTAGACTTACAGAAAAGATAAGATTCAAATGCCGCTTGAGTTTTCAAAAGAAAATGTCTAAAGAGAAAGCTATCCAAATTGCAATGCGCGTGAAAGGAAGGAGGATCACTATGAAGGTTGTAGCTTTGAACGGAAGCGCCCGCAAAGACGGCAACACGGCAATTCTCATCAATCTTGTTTTCGACGAATTGAAAAAGGAAGGTATAGAAACAGAGCTGATACAGCTTGCGGGAAAGCCCATTGCCGGCTGCCTTGCGTGCTACAAGTGCTTCAAAAATAAAAACCGTCGCTGCTCCGTTGAAAAGGATATGCTGAATGACATCATCGACAAGATGCTGCAGGCGGAAGGCATCATCCTGGGATCGCCGACTTATTTCTCCGATGTCACGTCGGGCATGAGGGCATTCATCGAACGCTGCGGTTTTGTTGCACGTGCCAATGACTATATGTTCAAATACAAGGTCGGAGCCGGCGTCGTCGCGGTTCGCAGGGCGGGCGCAATTCCCGCATTCAGCTCCA
>DATJBN010000081.1:0-13632 GCA_035515335.1 Syntrophales bacterium
CTACGGCGAGGCTTAGACGGAGGCAAATGAACTGCCAGAAATTCTGGACGACACCCGTTATTCCAGTGATTATGGTAAAGACCCAGATGGCGATGTTGGTCGTTCTCTTGGGACCGATCCTGTCCGCCAGATAACCCGCGAGAAACTGGGCCAGGGCGTAACCAAAGAAGAATATGGAACCAAGCCATCCGAGCTCAACGGCTGTCAGCTGGAGGTCCTTCTGGATGAACGGGAGAAATGTCAGTACGGAAATGCGATCAAAACAGTTAACGAGATAAGCAAACCAGATGATAATCAATATCATATGGCGATATCCCCATGCCTTTTTCGAGCCGTCATTCATCATTTTCTATACCCCCTTTATTATTTCGCTATAATCAAACGTGATGACATGTACCGATTCGCATCCTTTTCGGGTGCGCAGCCTGCGCGATCGCTCTATACGGCAGAGCAGACTCACTCGAACATCGCTTTAATCTTCGCATGCGAGGAATTAAGCATCTTGATGTAGCTTTTAAATGTGATTCTCTTTAATCCGGCACCCGTGTATATCTTTTCCGAATCCAGCGTCCTGATTATATCAGTCTCATTTTTTGTCGGCGGCGGCGTCGTTTTCAGATTGGGAGACACCTTCAAATCCCAAGACACCTGCTTCTTCACATCCTCGGCGCTCACACCAGGGTGCACTGAATCAAGGTGTGCCTCTTTGGTTACTTGATCGAATCTGAAAATCGCCATATTGGAAATGATGACTGCGGGGCCTCCTCCCGGATATCCGTTTTTCTCACGGCACCCCGGACCGTCCAGGTAGCCCGGCGACGTGATATAATCTACCCTTTCCAAAAATCGGCGCTTTTGCTGGTTCATCATGATCAGTGTTCTCTTTGCCGAGATCGCGATATCGTTGGCGCCGCCGCTTCCTGGAAGCCGCGTCTTGGGCTTCTCGTAACTGCCCTCGCCGAAGATTGCCGTACTGTTCAAATTTCCGTACTTATCAACCTGTGCACCTCCCAGCATGCCTATGTCGAAATATCCCCGCTGCTGGTCGGAGAACGCCCTCCAGAGGGAAGTTACGCAGATGGCGTTTTCCACACATGCGTTGTCCCCTATTCCCAGCATCAGACGGTTCGGCGCCGGACCGATGCAGCCGGATTCGACGGTCATGATGACATTCGGTGCATGGGTCAACTTGGCAACAAGTGCTCCCAGGCAGGGTATGCCGACGCCGACAAAAACAACCTCCCTGTCCCTGATCTCCCTCGCGGCCGCCACAACGAGCAATTCCTGAAGCGTATAGTCCTCAGCATATTTTTTTTCCTGTGTACTCATAAGCTGTTCCCTTCCTGTTCGGTTATATTCATGCGTTGGTTATGTTCACAGTCTGCTCTTGCAGAATTTGCGTTCCACCTGAGCCAGCTTCTTCAAGCGGGCCCGGCCTACCTTCTCACAATACTCGTCATGGTCTTTACAACCGAACGCCCATTTGTCCATCCATCTCTTGAAACCATCTACCGTATCCACCTCTTCAACCATCTTGATGCTGAACGGTAAATCGTATGCATATTCAAAAGGAACATTCCAAGGATGACTGCAGAACGGCACTTCGACTACTGCGTCCACAACGTACTGGGGTATGACCGTGAGGGAGGGCGCCTTTTTGATCGCCTCGGTGGGGACTATCTTCTCACAGGTTATGATGGTCCTCTTTGCCGCCCTTGCAATGTTCTCTCCGTTCGCAGAAAAACCGAGGAACTGGGTATTACCCAACATGTCCGCCCTGTTTGCATGAACGATTCCCACATCCGGACGTGCGGCGGGAACCAGCGCCACCTTTTTCTCCTCGTACGGATCCTCTATCACCTTGATCATGTCATTGTATTTTTCCAGGGATGTTCCTGTGAGAGACCTTGCCACCATGAAGGGAACCCCCATGGCGCCGGCCAGGAATCTCAGGCCCATCGTGTAGTTTGAAAACTCCCGGAGCTCGATTTTATGCGGAAGGCCCTCTTCCATGGCCCGCCTGTAACTCGGGCTCAGTCCCGCTATTGCATACGCCAGCCAGGCTATCTCCATTCTCTTTATCTGACCGTTGCCGAGGAGGAAGTCGGCGACATCAGCAGGACTGTCGCCGATCAGCGTCAGGTTTTTCTGCCCCTGCCTTATAATCTCATAGGTCGGGGCTATGCTCTGCGCCCCCGCCATGCCGCCGAAGGCGACAGAGCATCCGTCAAATACAAACTTTGATATCGCCTCCTTGAGAGCCATCCGCTTATCCAACGATTTTTTTGTATCCTCTGTTTCCATTGCTGATACTCCCTTTTTCATTGTATTCATGTCTCTATAATCGAATGTCCCATTGATGACGGATAATTTCCCGATTAGTCTTTTATGCCTGCGAGATATTTGACCAGATCCATCTTGGATTTGAGGTCGTACTGGCTTCTTATTCCAATAAGCTCCATGATCGGCGACCCGCCACCATGCACACCGCCGTACTGCCACTCTGCAGCCCATGCGGAGCACGAGAAATCCGCTATGAACCGGAAAAGCCGGTGCTGGCTCTCTGCGCTTATCCCCGGTTTCCGTAAGCTGTATTTCTCGAGATAGCCCTCGATGTCCTTGTTGTAGAAATTTTGTTCACAGGGCAAGGTAGCAGGCCAGCCTCCCGCAATAGCCGCAAGGACGTCGTATTCATGATAAATATTGACTCCGGCGTGATAACGCCCGGCATTGCTGTAGATGAAGTTCGGCTCAAATGTGCCTGAAGACGTCTTTGTACCGCATACCGCGGCAGCGACACCTGCCGCATAAACCAACTCTGCAACTACCATCAGTTGGGCAAGATCGTCCCTGATGTGGGAAGCCTTGGCCACCCCGTTGTACTCGGCGGCAAGTGCGGTCGCTCCCATAAAGATATCCGTTGTGGCAGGTTTGCATCCGCAGTAGCTGAAGCGATGATAGTTGGCAAACAACAGCGCCAAGCGACCCGCGTATTTCCATTCACCGCACATGAAGACCCTTTCCCAGGGTACGAAAACGTTGTCGAACACGGTCAGTGAATCCATTATGCCCCTCTCGTTGTACGGGGCCTTTATACGTATCCGCGGATCGGGCTGGCTTGCCTTGGCAATCAGCGACATCCCTTTCGTATCCGCCGGTACTGCGAAGGACACAGCCCAGTCTGCATCTTCTTCAGTCATTGCTCTGGTCGGTACGACGAGAATCTCGTCGGCATAGGGGGCCATGGTATTGTGGGCCTTGGCTCCCCGGATGACGATTCCGTCTTTATTCCTCTCCACTACTCTCAGGTAAAGATCCGGATCCTCCTGTTCGAAGGGTCTTTTTGACCTGTCTCCCTTGATGTCCGTCTGCGCTGCGTTGCCGCACAAGTCATTATCCTGGTAATACTTGAGGTAGTTCAAGAAACGCTTATGATATTCCGTCCCCAGTTCATCATCCATCTCTCTGGTGACAATGGAAATGGCGCTTATAGTGTCATTTGCCATGCACCTCTGGATGCAGCCGCCGCAGAGACCGCACAGATCTCTTGTCAACTTCTGTCTTGTCAGCAGGTCTTCCGCATTTTGAGGGGTGTGGGTGTAACGGTTGATTATCTTTCCCGTGAGCGGCGATTTCACACTTATCATGTCCTTGAACCTGGAATCCTGCACCGCATCATAGGTCAACGCGATGACGTTCATCCCGGCGATGACCCGCGGGTCGTCTCTGCCGATCAGTTCTCCACCGATGTAGATATTCGGTCTCATCTTGAACAGGCTTTCCTTGTACTCTTTAAAGGTTCGCATGATTCTCTTCCCAATCCTCCCTAAACGTCACTCGTGCCTGGCGTTTTCACTGCCTTTGCTTGTCTGTTAATGTCATCCAGTCCGCTTTCACATGCCGTTACACTATCGTATGACCGCCATCTATATAGATCTCCGCCCCTGTCATAAAGGCAGGACAGGTCGCCAGATAGAGGGCCGTTGATTTCAATTCATCCATTTGACCGACCCTGTTTAAAGGAACCATCTTCTTGATTACCGACTTTCCCATTTCCGATTGAAAGAAATCGCGGTTAAAATCGGTCACGAAATATCCCGGACAGAGGGCGTTGACCTGAATATTGTCTTTCATCAACTCCAGGGCCATTACCCGCGTCAACTGGACGACCGCCGCTTTGCTCGCTGCGTATCCGGACATGTTACGAGCCACTATCCTCGCCATGGCAGAGGCAACGTTGATGATCCTGCCGCTCTTCTGTTTGACCATGAATTGAGCGACTGCGCGTGAAACAAGGAAGGTGCCTCTGAAATCCACATTCATGACCTCATCCATATCTTCATCCGTCATCTTAAGTACCGGCTTCTCGCTTCCGGGAATGCCGGCAGCGTTGACGAGTATGTCAATTCTGCCGAACTCGCTGACAATCTCCTGAATAATTCTGTCAACGGATTTAGAATCCCGCACGTCCATGGATTTCCCGATGGCCTTTATCCCATAGGTTTTTGCAAGCTTTTCGGCAGACACTTGACATCCCAGGAGATTCCGCGCCACCAGCGTAACGCTGGCACCCGCCTCGGCATAAGCCTCGGCCATCGCAAGTCCTATACCTCTGTAGCCCCCTGTCAGAACCGCGGTTTTACCTTCCAAGGAAAACAATCTTTCAAGAATCTTCTTTCCCATTTCTATCTCCTTACAGCCGTGATGTGCCTGTCGGAAAGCCGTTTACCTGTCGGTGAACGCAGGTTTCCGTTTTTCCACGAAGGCCTTCATGCCTTCCTTCCGGTCGGCAGTGGAAAAAAGCATCTCAAAACAGCGCGACTCGTAGGCCATGGCCGACTTCATGTCCATGTTCATCCCGCCGTTTACCGCCATCTTCGTGATCTTGAGCGCAAACCCGGGCTGGCATGCGACCTTCATCGCCAACTTCCTCGCTTCATCCATCAGGGATGTAACCGGCACCACCTTGTTCACGAGTCCGATGCGGTAGGCTTCGTGGGCATCTATTAAATCGCCTGTATACAACAGTTCCTTCGCCTTCGTGAGGCCCACTACGCGGGGAAGTCGCTGTGTTCCTCCAGCACCGGGCATTATGCCGAACTTGATCTCCGGTTGCCCAAAGACCGCATTCTCCGCAGCTATCCGGAGGTCGCAGGCAAGGGCAAGCTCACATCCGCCGCCAAGGGCGAACCCTGCGACCGCTGCAATGAAGGGCTTTTCCAGGTCCTTTATCCTGTTGTAGACAGCCTGCGCGCCCTTCAAGAAGCGATGGGCATCTACCGGCGTCGCAAGGTCCCCCATCTCGCTGAGGTCGGCGCCCGCCGCAAAGAACTTTTCAGACCCTGTGAGGACGACAACCTTCACATCGCGGTCATCATCGATCTCCGTGACCGCCCGGCCAAGTTCCACGAACACCTGACTGTTCAAGGCATTCATGCTCTTGGTGCGGTTCAGGGTAATGGTGGCAATCCCTTCTTTCTTCTCATACAGGATCATCCGATAATCCATCGTCTTCTCCCTCATTCATGTTTTGTCTCTATGTCAAATAGCATTTCCTATGCCACAGCCTGATGGATTCAGAAACACAGCATTACATCTTGAATTAGCGACGGTTTCCAAAAGTTGCTTGCAATTTCTCTTGATTTATGTTCATAAGACCGTGTTCATTTATCAGACACGTATGTTCGGATATAAGACACTACTTGACATCCCTGTCATGTATATTCTTTCATCAAATGTCCCTTTTCCGACGGTCCCAAGGTTTTTTACGCTATGCTTGATAGCGCTGTTTGCATAGCGGGGTTGAGGAGCAGGTGCATATGGTCAATGCGGTGAATCACATCTACGGTGAATGGCGGAGGTTTGTTAAAGGCGTCCCCCTCAGAAACCCCAATACGGTCTCTCCAGTCATCCTCGATTCCTGGGAGAGGTGTAGATCATACAGGGTTGATCCTTACCTCACAAAGGTTTCCAGGGTTCTTGAAGAAGAAGAACTGAAAGAATTGCTGGAACAAAACGCCGGGGTTATTGATGTCAGCCTGCCCTTTATGAAGAATCTCTACTGCTTTCTCAAAGGTTCAGGCTTCATCGTGGCTCTCTTCGATGCCAATGCCTACATTCTTAAGATAGTAGGGGATGACGACGTCCTGGAGAGCGTGAAACGGGGCAATTTCGTCCTGGGAAGCTGCTGGAGCGAGGAAACAGCCGGGACAAATGCAGCCGGCACGGTCCTCACTGTGAAGAGGTCCCTTCAAATCTTTGGCCACGAACACTACTGCATAAATTCGCATAAGTGGACCGGCTCTGGATCGCCGATACACGATGCGGAAGGAAAGATGATCGGTGTCATTGCCATGACCGGCCCTCATGAAAAGGCAAACCCTCATACGCTGGGAATGGTTGTCGCGGCGGCCCATGCGATCGAGAATGACATTCGCTTAAGAAAGGTCCTCACGGAATATCAAATAGCAGAGAGCTTTCAGAAGACCGTTATTTCATCCATCCCTGAAATAATCATGACGATTAACAATGACGGCGTCATTTCTCTTATTAACAACAATGCAAAGAAGGCCTTTGGCACAGACGCGTCAAAATTTCTCGGCAGGAATATCAACGACATCTGGAGCAAGAACAATAAGGGCCTGCTTACGCTGATCAATCACAACGACTCGCTTACAGATGTTGAGGTGAGAGTATCATGCAGGAACTCTCAGTCAGATTTTACATTGACCTGTAATCCGATTATGTCAATGAACAAAGTTACCGGCAAGATTGTCATTCTCAATGAGATAAAGCGGGCAAGAACTCTTGCCACAAAGATGATGGGGGCAAAGGCCAAATTCAATTTTGAAGACATGATCGGACAAAATCCGAGATTCCTCGAAACAGTTAGGCAGGCGCAGATAGCCTCCCAGATAAATTCCAACGTCCTCCTCCTGGGAGAAAGCGGAACAGGAAAGGACATTTTTGCACAGGCAATCCACAACAGCAGCAGCCGGAGGGACGACCCTTACGTCGCCATAAACTGCGCCACCATACCCAGGGATCTGATAACGAGCGAACTCTTCGGCTATTCGGACGGTGCATTCACGGGCTCGAGGAGGGGCGGAAGCCAGGGCAAATTTGAGCTTGCAGACGGAGGGACAATCTTTCTTGATGAAATAGGCGAAATGCCTTTGGAGCTGCAGGCCGCTCTCCTCCGGGTCATTGAGGACAAATCTATAATCAGACTCGGCGGTACGAAGGTAACGACCGTCGACGTGAGAATCATCGCCGCAACAAACAAGAATCTTAAGGAAGCGGTGCGGCAGGGAAAATTCAGGGAAGACCTGTATTACAGGTCGAACGTGTTCACGATACGCATGGTCCCACTTCGGGAAAGGAAGGATGATATTCCCCTTCTGGTGGACTGCTTTGTAAAGAACATCAGCATCGCTATGGGCAAGTCGATCGAAACGATCGATGAGGACGTTCTGGAAAGGCTGATGAATTTTCAGTGGCCCGGAAACATCAGGGAATTGCAGAATGTGCTCGAGAGGATGATAAATATTTCGCACTCAAGCAGGCTCACTGTCGATCTCCTTCCTCCCGAGATCGTTGACGACCGATCAATGGAAAGCGAAGATCATGGTATCGAACCTGTCAGCAAAATGGAACACAAGTTGATAATGAAAATGCTTAAATTGAATATTACAAAAAAAGAGATGGCAAGAAAGATGGGGATTTCACGGAGCACATTGTATCACAAATTGGAAAAGTACGGCTTCAACAACATGCGTGACGGGTAGTCTAATCCGCAAAAGACAATACGTTCTTTTGAGTGCACCTCTTGCCGTGGAACCGCTGAATAACGTCACGCCGCGTCGCGGTTGCAGAAACGTGTTGAGGCGGGAAGAACGCCTCAACACATATAGCTGCCGCGCGATTGTAGACCGCAACGCCGCCGGGAGATCGAGATCCTCTTGTAAGAATAACTCGTTACTTCTCCAGGGCCCCTTCTATCTCCTCCACATTCGCACCCATTACTTGTTTCTTCCAATTGATGATAAAATACGGGGTCCCTTTTATGCCCATCGTCTGTCCGATCTCCTTGTGCAGCTTCAAGAGGTCCGTTGCCTCGGGTTTCGAACATTTCTCATACTTCTGATCATCCAGCTTGCCGGCCATGGCGTCTTCGTAAGCCTTTGCCCGATCTTTTGCACAGAAGATATACTTTATCTTATTTTCAGCATCCTGGTGCGACATGAGAGGGAAAAAGAAGATGTAAAGTGTTACGTCCTTCCTCTGTGACAAAAAAGAAGAAGCTGCCCTGCAGTAAGAGCAATCGGGATCGGTAAATTCTACGACGATATTCTTTCCGTTTCCGACCTTGATTGCCTTGTCCAGGGGAAGGCCTTTCGCCTTTGCGGCAGCAAGTTCGTTCCTTCTCCTCTCCGTTATATTCACTCCCTCTTTGTCGAAAATATCCCCGCTGATGACATAGCCAGGATCGGGAACGTAATATATAATCTCGGAACCTTTGACGACCTCGTAAACGCCCTTTATATCAGTTGGTTTTATCGAATCAAAATCCGCTCCGGGAAAATTCTTTACGAGAGTCTCTTCCACCGTTTCGGCGTGCAGTGTACCGCACACCATGAACAAAAGAAGACACACAAAACAAATTGATAAAATAGTTTTCTTATTCATCTATCCTCCTTACAATCTAACAACCTTCGAGGTTGATGCTTAGTTATCACATCGGGGGAACCGAATCCTCACGTCCCGCCCTTCCCTGCTTTTTGCCTTAGGAGTTTCCAGTCCTCCTCAACCATGGCTTGGATCTCATTGAGATCCTGGGCTACAAGGTGGCTGAACCTCCCCTGCGCCTGGAAATATTCCCGCACAGGACGTCCGCGACCCATGTAATTGATCGTATGGCAAATGCCGTTTTCCACTTCGTAGAGAGGGAAGATATTCGCCTGAACGGCCGTGCGAGCGATCTTCACGGACATCTCCGATGGGATGCGCCACCCCGGCGGGCAGGTCGCAAATATGTGCAGGAACCTGGTGCCTTTGATCGTCTTTGCCTTCTTCACCTTGCGAACGAGATCCTCAGGAAACGCTATGCTTGCCGTTGCGGCGTAAGGTATCCGGTGCGCCGCAAGGGCTTCGACGATATTCTTTTTCCTCAGTCTCTTCCAATCAGGTGTCGTTGTCGTCCACGCGCCGTACGGCGTTGAAGAGCTGCACTGGATGCCCGTATTCATGTAGGCTTCGTTATCGTAGCAGACATATATGAAATTCTCGTTTCTCTCGACCGCTCCACTTAAGGCCTGAAACCCTATGTCGAAGGTACCGCCGTCCCCGGCCCATGCGACGACATTCGTTTCCGTATCACCCCTTCTGTCGAGGGAAGCACGAAGGCCGGAGGCCACGGAGGCGCCTGCCGCCATCGGGGCATGGACCACAGGAATATTCATGACCGATTGCGGATAGACCCCGATAAATACGCCCGTACAGCTGGCCGGAACGACGAGAATCGTGTTTTCTCCCATCGCCCTTGCAAAAAGGCGCAGGGCGATGACCGCGCCGCAGCCAGGACACGCCATATGCCCCGAATTCACAAACTCCCGGTCATCAATGTCCAGTCGCACGTTTCACCTCATGAAGCCCGATCCAGATACTGCAGGCCTCCGGCACATCGTTTTCCTTCGTCTTCTGATAGATTTCTCCAAGGACATTGGTCGTAACGTCCCTCCCGCCCAGGCCCACCACATAACCGAACACAACCGGGCGGTTTTCAACGTTGCAGAGCGCCGCCCGAACCTCCTGTGCGAATATCCCGCCTGCACCCGCTGAAAAGTTGCGGTCAACAACGGCGACCTTCTTTGCCCGCCCGAGGATCCGGGAGATCTCGTTTACCGGAAAAGGCCTGAACATCTTCATCTTCAGGACACCGACCCTTTCGCCTCTCCCTCGCAATTCTTCGACGAGCAGACGCGCGGTGCTCGTGATGGTCCCCGAGGTGACAATAATGATTTCTGCATCGTCACATGCTATTGCCTCAACGGCGCCGTAACGGCGGCTGAATACGGCCGCGAATTCTTCTTCAATTTTATCGAAACGCGCGGGTACCTGATCCATCGCTAGTGCATTGTCATGGCGTATCTCCATATAGATCGAAGGGGGCGCGATCGAATTAAATGCGAACGGTTTTTGGGTATCGACCTTGAATGCCGGGCTGTATGCAGGAAGAAACCTGTCGACCTCATCCTGATCGGGGATATCCACAGGCTCGTAGGTATGAGAGAGAAGGAAGCCCTCGGTTACGACCATGACAGGAAGGCTCACCGATTCCGCAAGACGGAAGGCCTGAAGAACCGTGTCGAAAACCTCCTGTCCGTCTTCACAGTAAAGTTGTATCCATCCTGTGTCCCGCTGCGACAGGCTGTCCGTCTGGTCGGACCATATGTTCCAGGGAGCGCCGAGTGCCCGGTTCACCTCGGCCATGACGATCGGCAGCCGCGAACCTGCGACCCAGTGCAGAACCTCGTGCATGTAGGCGAGACCGGCCGAAGACGTCGCAGTAAAGGTCCTCACGCCGCCGCAGGCGGCGCCGACGAGACTCGCGAGACAGGAGTGCTCGCTCTCGACCCTCAAATAGCTGGCGTCCATCTTGCCGCTTGCACAGTAGTCCGACAGTATCTCGGATATATGCGACTGAGGCGTGATGGGGTAAGCCGCTACAACCCGGACCTTCGCCAGCCGGACCGCCTCCGCTACTGCGGCGTTGCCTTCCAGCACCTGTCTCATATCCTATCCTCACGCATATTTACCGCATTGCGGGGACACTCTGTTGCACAGATGCCGCATCCCTTGCAGTAGTCGTAGTTGATATGCCGTCCTTCCACGTCATTTGCCCGGATAACGGCCCTGTCCGGACAGAACACGTAGCAATTGTCGCACTGGTCGCAGATGCCGCAATTGAAACAGCGGGCCGCCTCACGGAGCGCCGCCTCTGCTGCTGCACCCAGGTCAACCTCTTCAAAAGCACTGCTGCGCTTTTCCGGAGGAAGACGTCGTTCACCGACTCTCGATTGCAGATCAAAATAGTCTGCGTTGATTTCTTCGTACCGGACTATATGCGAACTCCGAAGAGAACGCGGACCTCGCAGATAGACCTCCATAGACATGGCCGGCCCGTCCCCGATCCTGCATTCCGCTAGCCGGGGCGCGATTTCTTCAATCCCTCTTTCGAAGAAAGTATCAAGGGCCATCGCTGCCTGCTTTCCCGAGGCAATGGCCTCTGCGACATTTTTCGTTTTATTGGTTAGATCACCCCCATAGATGACGGGGATAGAGCGATCCTCAAGAGAGAAGATGCAATGACTGAAACTCAATACTCCTTCGTTTAGCAAATGCGGGCTGTACCATGTTTCCGCTGCCTCAGCGCCTGTGGCTGCAAAGACATGATCCACAACCTTACTTATAGTCTTATTCCCGTCGCGCACTATGCGGCCGCGGCCATCTTCGCCTAGACCCTCTATCTTCATCTTAGCGAGCGTGAGTCTGATCCGGCTGCCGGAAGATTTAATAGCCGCCGGTGTCACGAGTTCTTTCAGTTCGACGCCCTCTTCAATGGCCATCGAGATTTCATCCGCGAAGGCCGGCATGTCCTCGCGGCGCCTGCGATACAGGACGACGGCCTTGCCGCCCAACCTCATTATCGTTCTCGCAACGTCAACGGCCGTATTGCCGCCTCCTATAATTACCGAGAGCCCCTGGCACCTTGGTTTTCCACCCTCTCTCACCCTCCTTAGGAAATCAAGTCCGTCCCGGACGGATTTACGGTTTTCTCCGCTGATCCCGAGCCGCGTGCCCCGGGAGTGGCCGCAGCCGAGAAAGACGGCGCTATAATTCTTTTTTGCCCGGGCAAACGATTCGGAAGAAACGTCCTTGCCCGTAAATAGCCGCACCCCACTCCCTACGATACGCGCAATTTCGGATCGCAGAACGGAAAGGGGCAGGCGATATTCAGGTATCCCCCAGCGGAGAATCCCTCCTGCCTCCAGAGAAGCTTCGAATATGTCACAGGAATAACCCAGCATGGAGAGGAACCATGCTGCAGAAAGACCGGCAGGGCCGGAGCCTACAACGGCTATCTTCTGCGGCCTTGCAGAAGGCCTCGCAAGGGCCTTTCTGAAATCTCCTTTCAGAGCCTTATCGGCAAGAAACCTTTCAATCGTATGGATAGCAACCGGAGAATCAAAATTCGTTCTGCTGCATGCACCCTCACAGGGATGAAAGCATACGCGCCCGCATACTCCAGGCATAGGATTTTCCCATAGTATCTTTTCCCAGGCCTCTTCGTAAAGACCCTGCCTTACGAGCATTTCAATCAGGCCGACATCTTCGCCCGCGGGACAGCCGGCACTGCAGGGTGACGTTTTATCCTGATATCGCGGCGTGAGGAAGCGCCACGAGCCGGTCCTGTTGCCTTCCGTCGTTTCATAGGTAATTGCTACAAACGGTCTTTCCTTCATTCTTCGTTTATTACCTCGTTCATCGATGACCTTGCGAAGCGGACTTCACGATAGGCCTCTTCCGCCGCCCTCACATTATTCTCCGGATCGGAGGGTACCTCCTTTTTTATGGCCTCGACTACGATATGCAACGGCGGGGTCCCCATCACGCGGGCAAAGGCGCCTATCATGGCAGTATTCACAATCGGGTGTGTCCTGCTTCCTATCTTGTTTGCGAGCGCAATGCCTGTCGCATCAACGACGGCAACCCTGTAATTCGCGAAGATGCCTGTATCCGACGGGAACGCGGAACAGTTAAGCAGAATCCATCCCCCTGGCTTAAGCCCTCTCATAACGCCCATGTCCTCTATGAGGCTCTCGTCCTGGACCACCACATGATCAGGAGTAATCACATTCGTTCTTGCCAGTATCTTCTTGTGGTCAAGGCGGAGATATGCCTCAACAGGAGCACCCCGCCTCTCAACGCCAAAGAAAGGAAAACTTTGAACGTGATAGCCCGCCTGAAAAAAGGCCTTGGCCAGCAGCGTGGCGAGCACAACGGTCCCTCCTCCGCCGCGCCCGTGAAAGCGGATTTCAAGCATCTTCTTTACTCCCGTACCTTCTCAACTGAGATCAGAATCCTGTTCAGTCTGCAAACATCACTCTTAAATATGGTGAACCTGCCTGAGACGTCCGATGTATTCCTTTGCAAGGGCGGAGGCCAGTTCCTCTTTTCCGAGTCCTTTCTTTAAGCCGAAAATGATTACCTCCATGCCTGCCTTAACCTCCTCGTGCGGCCCCGGCAGCGCAATGAGGTATGTGGGCCGGATGTAGGCAATTCCTATCTTGACGCCGTCCTTCTCATGGCGCCCCTTCCCTTTCTCATAGCGAATAATATATGGCGTCGCTGCTTCAGGGTCAAGGCGCAGGAAGGACTCAACCATACGATCCTTGTCCTCAGCCCCTACGCCGCCGGTCGTGATGATAAGACCATAAGCCCCGTCGAGTGCCCGGCGCAGAGCAGGGACAATACTCTCCATATCATCCTCCAGCACGTCTCCCACGGTAACGCTGTATCCTTCCTTTTCCAATCTCTCCTTTATGTAAGGGGTATTCGCATCTTGGATCA
>DATJBN010000082.1:0-3970 GCA_035515335.1 Syntrophales bacterium
AGATGGGGATATTCGCTCTACGGCCGGTCTGCCTGTCAATCCTGGTCTCATAGGCTACGATGTCACCTTCAGGCACATTGCCTTTCAGAGCGCTTTCTACGCTGTGTTCTTCATCCACGAGCTTGAACTCAAGCAGTGCGGTCTTGCCGATGAGATTCTTGGCGCGTTCCGTATCTTTGATCCCGGGGAGTTGTATAACAATGCGGTCGTTTCCTTCCGGGATGATTTCCGGTTCGGTGACGCCGAATTGGTCGACCCGGTTGCGGATGGTCTCGAGGCTCTGTTCGATAACCATCTTCTTTATGTCTTCAGCCCGCTTATTCTTGACTCTCAAGGCAAGGACTTCCCTGCCTGCCTTGACCTCCGATGAGACGATATCGAGGTCGGGATAATTGTCTTTGATTACCTTCTCAAATGCGCCCTTCGATGCAGAGTCCGGAAGCTCAAAGGATAAGGTTCCGCCCTTTCGCGCGCCTTCCTGATACATGAAGCGGACCTTATTATTCATGAGAGTCTCCTTCAGGTCGTTGGCGAGACGCTCGGTCGTGTTTTCCAGAGCCTTTTCCGTGTCCACCTCCAGTACAAGATGTGTTCCCCCCTGGAGGTCGAGCCCCAGACGGATCTTATCCATCGGCAAGTATTTCTTCCATACATCCGGGAGCGCCGATGTCACGGAAGGCGTAAGATAAAATAATCCCAGAAGGCAAACGACCACTGCTATGGCTGCCCTAATCTTGATACCCTTGAGCATGTATTACCCCTTTCGGCATAGTCCATGATTTCGATATGCAAAAGCCGGGTTGTCCATGATTTCCCGCCGCCGGAAAATCTTCCGTTCGAACGGAATTGGAGCAACTTCGGCTTCTACCGCATGAAAGCGGAATGAACGGTATTCTTCTTGCTGTAGCCCGCTCAATCATATATTTTGTAGAAATTCTTTCATTCTGGCAAGGATTACTTTACATACACGTGCTATTGCTGTGTAGCTTTTTGAGTAACCGTGCCTATGGATTCCCGTGAAACCTTGATCTTGACCTTGTCGGCGATTTCAAGGGTAACGATTGTGTCGGTAATGGCCGTTACCTTTCCATGTATGCCGCCTACAGTCACTATCATGTCTCCGTGAGCCAGACTCTCACGCATTTTCTTGATTTCTTTTTGTTTCTGTTGCTGAGGCCTGATCATCAGGAAATAGAAGATGGCAAACACTACGGCCATCATTATTATAAAACTGAAGTCGCCGCCTCCGGCACCTCCGCCTCCACCGATACCGCCCATGGCATAAGCAATGTCTGTCAATTTCCAGCCCTCCTCCTTCGATGATTGTCTGTCAGCTTTAGATTCGATAAACGAAGTCTACCGGCTGATTGATGTATCTGAATTTTCCGAGAAATATTTTTTAAATTGTGCAAATTCTTCCTTCGCTACGGCCTCTCTTATCCGCTCCATCAGACGCATGAAGTACCGAACATTATGAACGGTATTCAAAACCATGGCGAGAATTTCTCCGGCCATGTATAAATGTCTCAAGTAAGCCCGCGAATAGTTCCTGCATGTATAGCAGTCGCATGAGGCATCGAGGGGTGAATCGTCATCCCTGTATCGGGCGTGCTTTATAACAACCTTTTGCTGATTTGTAAATAATAATCCGTGCCTGGCAGACCGGGTGGGGATGACGCAGTCAAAGAGGTCGATCCCGTAGCCCACGCACGTCACAATATCGGAAGGCGTTCCCACACCCATCAGATATCTCGGCCTGTCATCGGGAAGGAGAGGCGCCGCCAATGCCGTTATTCCAAGCATGTCTTCTTTAGGCTCCCCTACGCTCAGCCCCCCCAGGGCGTATCCGTCGAAGGCCCCATCCTTTGTCAGGGCTTCGACGGCACGGAGCCTCAACTCGGGGTATACGCTGCCCTGTATAATACCGAACAGGGCCTGTCCGTTATTAGTCTTCCTGGCGCTTGACCTCCTTGCCCAGCCTTCCGTCAAGGCAAGAGACTTTTCCGCTTCTTTGAATGAGACGGGGTAGGCTGTGCATTCGTCGAGGCACATCATTATGTCGGAGCCAAGGGCTTCCTGAATTTCGACTGCCACCTCTGGACTGATATTATGGTTCGATCCGTCGATATGAGACTTAAAAACCACGCCTTCATCGCTGACCTTCCTCAAGGTACCGAGGCTGTAGACCTGAAAGCCGCCGCTGTCGGTCAGAATGGGGGATGACCAATTCATGAATCTGTGGAGGCCCCCCAGTCTTCTTATTATTTCATGGCCCGGCCGAAGATAGAGGTGATAGGTATTGGCAAGGACCATTTGCGCGCCCAGGTCCCGCACTGTCTCCGGCACGAGGGACTTGACGGTACCCTGAGTAGCAACCGGCATGAAGGCGGGGGTATTGACATCACCGTGTGCCGTTTGGATTTTTCCAAGTCTTGCCCCTGATGCGGGGTCCTTTTTGAGAAGTTCGAATCTATACATTGTTTGCGTCAAATCTCAGGTCAAAGAATCAGCATGCAATCCCCGTAGCTGTAAAAGAGAAATCTATTCCTGATCGCTTCTCTGTAAGCCGCCTCCATCAGGCGTCTCCCGGCAAAGGCGCACGCAAGCAGGTAGAGGGATGACTTAGGGAGGTGAAAATTGGTGACCAGTGAGTTGATTCTCTTGAAGCTGTACCCCGGATAGATGAAGAGTCCCGTGCTTCCGGAGCATGCCTTCACTCTTCCTGTCTCATCTGCGACTGACTCAATAACCCGCGTCGACGTGGTTCCCACTGCGATCACCTTCCCGGCCGCATTTATCTCTTCTGCGGCTTCAGGGGTTATGTTAAAAAACTCCTCCTCCATCCTGTGATCTTCAACGTTCTTCTTCTCAATGGGGAGGAATGTCCCGTAGCCTACATGCAGCGTAACCGGCACAACGTGCACGCCTTTTCTTTCGAGGCTGTCGAGCATATGCCGCGAAAAATGCAACCCCGCGGTCGGCGCTGCAACTGAGCCGGGATACCTGGCATATATTGTCTGATATCTCTCAATATCCAGGCTTGACTCCGCCGAATCATAGTCTCGTTTGATGTAAGGTGGAAGCGGCATCCTCCCATGCCTTGAGAAAAATTCGTCGAATGGAACTCCCGTTGAAAATGTAACAAGCCATTTCTTTTCCGACATGCGTTCGGTAATCTCCGCCTCACCGTCTTCGCCGAAAAATATCCTGGCGCCCGTTCGCACTCTTCTTGCGGGTCTTATCAATGCCTCCCACGTCTCCCCCGGACTTCCTTTTTCCGATATTCTGGAAAGAAGAAGTATCTCGATCATTCCCCCAGTTGTTTTCTTGCCGATCAGACGCGCCGGGATGACCATGGTATCGTTAATGACTATGACGGTATCTTTTTCCACGAATTCCGGAAGGTCTGAGAAGAGCCTGCGCTCGACGGTGCCCGATTTTCTTCTCGCGACCATCATTCGCGATGCGCCTCTCTCGATGCATGGGTATTGTGCAATGAGTTCGTGGGGGAGGTCGTAGCCGAAGTCATCCAATTTCATCATTCAGTTTCGTCCAAAGTATATGAGGATCAATCCCGTTACAATCGCGGAGAATCCCAGTATCCGGAGCGTGGAATCGGACATTTTCTGAAGCTTCATGATATAAGATTTCACTTTCTCCGGGAATGCGAAGTAGGGGAGCCCTTCGATGATGAAGACCATCCCCAGGACGCATAAGAAATATTCCATGGTCTCTCTATTCCTCTAACTTCGCTTCATTCCAGAGGTCATCCATCTCTCTGAGTGACGAATTCCTGGGGTCCTTGCCCTTCTCGGCAAGTTTCGTCTCGATATAACGAAATCTTTTCCTAAACTTTTCAAGAGACGAGGTGAGGGCTTCTTCGGCGCTTACATTCAGAAATCTTGATGTATTAACGAGGGAGAGGAGAAGATCGCCGATTTCTTCTTTCACACGTGTTGCGTTCCCTGCT
>DATJBN010000083.1:0-5293 GCA_035515335.1 Syntrophales bacterium
TCAGGAAATGGCCGGCGCCAAAATCGAATATGCCTTGGATGGCATCGATTCTGAGCGCATCAACGTGGTACTCCGTTATCCAATAAAGCGCATTGCTGACGAAGTAATGTCGCACCTCATCGCTGTAAGGCCCATCATAGTTGATTGCCGCACCCCACGGTGTCTTATACGTATCAGTGAAATAGGGGCCGAAGTCGGCAAGGTAATTGCCTTCAGGCCCAAGGTGGTTATAGACCACATCCAGAATCACGCCGAGGCCTTTCTTGTGACATGCATTGATCAGGCCTTTCAGGCCCGCCGGACCTCCATAGCTGTTTTGCGGGGCGAAAGGATAGACTCCATCGTATCCCCAGTTTCTCTCTCCCGGAAACTGAGAGACCGGCATAAGCTCGACGACGGTTATCCCGAGATCCTTGAGATAGTCTAGATGATCGATAATTGCCTCAAACGTCCCTGATTCCGTAAAAGCTCCGACATGGAGTTCATAAATGATGAAGTCCTTCAGCGGTATCCCTCTCCAGTCATCGTCGTCCCAGGCGAATGCATGAGGGTTAACTATCTGTGAAGGGCCATGAACCCCTCCAGGCTGAAATCTAGACGCCGGGTCAGGACGCGCGGTCTCACCATCGAGGAGATAGAAGTAACGCTCTCCCTCACCAACGTTTTCCGTCACCCCTTCGAAGTAGTCCCATTGGCCTCTCTGCAGCATAATCTCTTTCTCGTCACGGCGAGATGTAACCCTGACCGAGACACTCTTCGCAAGAGGGGCCCAAATCCTGAAGCGCACCACTCCCCTGTCAACGATCGATGCCCCGATGTCCAATTCCCACATTTCTTGTTTCTCTTGTTGCTACAACTCCAGAATGGTTTTCCCTGCCTGTTCCAGGAAGTAACAAACGGAAAGGTAGTCTCGTATTTGTCTCGTCATAAGGAAATGCGTTCTCACGTGATCCCGGCCACGCTCTCCCATCTCTTTGGCCATTTCAGGATTATTGAGAAGCTGCCTGGCCCTGAACGCCGCTCCTTCCACGGAATAGACAAGGAAGCCGGTGACGCCGTCGATGATCTGCATAGGGATCCCGCCCACCGCACCGCCTATAACGGGCTTGCCCTTCCACATCCCTTCAGAGATCGTGAGACCGAATCCTTCCTTAAGACTCTTCTGAAGGATTATGGTGGCGACCTGCTGAAGTACATTTACATCCCTGTCAGCATCGGGCGGCAGTAGAAGGATGCAAATGTCGGGGTCGTCCCCGGCAAATTCCTTGACCTCCTTCAGGACAGCTTCTCCTTCGGGATCATCTGTTGCCGGACTTCCGGCAAGAATCAAGATGCAATCATTATATTTTTTGACCATTCTGTAGATCCGGATCACGCCTATGGGGTCTTTAAAACGGTCGAATCTCGATACTTGCAGAAGGATGGGCCTGTCTATAGGAATACGCAGCCTCTCAGCCGTCTCCTGTATTTCCTCCTTTGATACTTCCCTGTTTTTCTCGCTCAGCGGGTCGATGGAGGGAAGGATTACGAACTGGTCTATATCCATGGGCATGACAAATTTGGCCACCGAGAAAATGGCCGCATCGTATTTCTCGCAGTAACGTTTGAGAAAAGCAGCCACGTTCTTGACTGGTTTCGATAAATCGATGTGGCACCGCCAAACCCATTTCCCACCCTTCTTGAATTCAATCATGGGCGCGGGCTGGGGATCATGGATGAATATGGTGTCTGCGTCCACGCTAAGTTTTTCTGCATTTTTTTTGTTGACCTCAAAGTGGTAGTCCCACATCTCTCTCGTAATCTTTATCGCATTTCCCTGAAGAGCATTGTGAATCTTTTTCGTGATGTCGAAAAATTGTTCGTCGCCTTCCATGACCTCCCAGCGGGCCTCGATCCCGAGCTCATTGAGGATGGGTACCATTCTTTGAAGGATTTCCGCCACCCCGCCGCCCAGTCTCGTCGAGTTGATATGCAGGAAAGATTTCCCGGCCAGCTTTTCACCGAGCTTTTGGAGCAGCAACAGGTCACCTCTTGGCGCTACGTCCGCATAATCGGTAATCACGCTGATATCCCCTCTATGGTTTTTTTCATCTCCTCTTCAACGGTTTCAACAATATGCTTCCTCACCCCTTCCAGCGTGTGCATGAACGGGTCTATTGACGTTATTCTCTTCGCCAGCTCTTCGTTGGCCAGCGAGCTCGCGAACCACGTGGAGAAATCATCGGTTTCTCCCATGCGCCTTATTCTCGTCTCGTAGAAATGGTAATAGATGGAGCTCTTGTCCACGTATCGGATGCCGATTAGAAACTCTGCAAGGCTCACCGCGCTGACGTGTGTTGGAAACACGAGGGTTATGGCCTCGCTGAGGAAGAACTCATCGCCGCCAATCGCGTCCCTGGGTCTTGGTGGGGCCTGAAGGCGGCTATCTATCGCTTTCAGCAACTCGTGTCGCAAATCTTCGATGTTCCGGAAATCGTAGGGGTCTACGTTCGAAAGATGTTCCGAGAGAGCCTTTTCACCGAGGCTCTCCGCCGTCCACTGGGCAAAACTATTGGTATGCTCAAAGACATGGCCGTGCAAGAAGTACTGGCATGTATGATGGATTATCGACTCATCGCTCGCGCGGCGCAGCAGCTGCCGCAGCTCCCGCAGGTTTTTCGCGCTTTTCCCTGTAGACTTCGGGACGGTCACGCACTGTTTGAACTCAAACGGCTCGATTATTTTTTCCATTACTTCCTCCGGGACCCGTCCCGATCGAGCACACCAATCGGGCGAAGAAAGAGTCGGGTCTTACCGGACCAAGGCCAGAAGACCGGTAATGATCAGATATATCGCAACAATGTAGTTAAGTAATCTAGGCACGATAAGAATCAAGATGCCCGCTATCAAAGAAATGATTGCGTGGTGCGTGGGCGCTATTACCATGATTGACCTCCTCTCTTTCCGAGCTCGATATATAAGAATGGCTCAAGGGCCGAGCGCACGTTCTCTGGCTTCTCGGAGGAAAGACCTCTGGATAACCTGAAAAAACCCTCTTAGTAAAGATGTTGTCATGAGATGCGATTGTCAATCTCGGGCATGTTTCAAGTTAGCGTCCCGGTACATGCCACCGACTATGGCCAGTGCGAGAGCAGGTGCGTGCAGCCTGTGGACGCACGCGTAGAAGAAGGCATCTCTTGCCCCTGATGTATCCAGCCCACACACCGCAAAGGGCTTCGACTCTATCGAGAGCACCGAGGCCCTAAGCGCTGAACGGTCTACGTAAAGCCTTCCCTATCGAATGTGGATAGGGAAAACAAGGGTGATGCCCGGTGACGGAGGCGGGGCATAGACGACCGGCGGCGGCGCATATACAGGTGCCCCGTAGTAGGTACGGGGGTGATACACACGACGGCCGTGCTCGTACCGGCCGCGCTCATCATACCCTCGGCGTCTATCGTTATCTCTGCCGAACGCCGGCGCGATGCATAGACCGCCGATCGCTAAGGCGAAGACGAGCGCCATCACAATCTTGCCGACGGTCGAACTAACCTTCCTGGCTCGCGTGCTCGAAGTTTTCATAGTGACCTTCCATTCCTGGAGTGATTCCCTATTGCAACATAGGGTTTACTGTCTTGCCGTTGTTGGGGCAGTCGCGATCATTTGCCCTTCGCCTTTGACTTCGTAGGGTGGCGATGTGCGAATACGGCATCAGCATTCTTCTTCTGAGCGTCCGACATGCTGGCATAGAGAGCCTCGAAGACCGGGATGAATTTCTTGACGCCATCTGCATGCGCTTCGGTAATTTCGCCATAAGACTTGAAATCGTCGACCGCAGTCATGGTACCTGCTTTTTCTGATCTTGCTGCGACGAGCTCATCCATTGTTTTCGCATTGTCCCGCATCACCTGGGCGACGTTATTCCATAACTCTTCCTGTTCCGGGGTGATCTTGAGCGCGGTATGCAGCTCTTTGATGCGTGCCTCGACACTAACGACCTTTGAGGCCGCCGGGCTTGGCTTGGAGGAAGCCGCGAGCAAAGGACTTGCACTCGCGAGAACGATAAAGGCGAGGAGCGCCACCACAACGATAAGTGCAGCCGGATAAATGAACTGATTGGTAGTTCGTTTCATGATCTGCCTCCTTATAAGATTAGAAACACCACTATTATATGGTAAGTTGCGAAGACAGCTGCGTCAAGTGATGGCCAGAAAGAACGCAAAATAGTAGAAAAGGGAAAGCGTAGGGAAACAGGAGAATGTATATATTCCATCGAGAACGGCAACGCTTCGGCTGGCTTCGCGCGGAGCACTTAAACGGTATTCTGATAGAGATCTGCCTTTGATCTATGAATACCCGGTTGCGCGCTCCCACATGACTGTCGCTCATGATGGCAAAAGGGGCGAAAAGCGCGTTTACGATACACCGCCTGCGGATGGGAAGAAACTGTCAATCCTTGATATTGGTTCGCTTCCGATTTATACTCTTGCAAGTCAAAACGAATGAGAACTTTACGGTGAAGCTCAACCGATCAACAAAAGCAATATTGTTCTGTTCACTATTCGGCGTATTTATCTCCTGTGTTGCGCTCGCAGCAGATCCCCCTCCCGCGGTTCAATCCGAAGTCGCGCATCTCTTTACTTACATCGAGAATTCCGGTTGCGAGTTCTACAGAAATGGCAGCTGGCATGACGCGCACCAGGCCCGTGCTCATATAGAACTTAAGTACCGGTACCTGTGCAGAAAAGGCCAGGTTAGCTGTGCTGAGGACGTAATTGAGCAGGCAGGCTCCACAAGCAGTCTGAGCGGCAAGCCATATCAGGTCAGATGCGGCGACAGCGAGCCGGTTCTCAGTGGCGACTGGCTCAGGACCGAACTGCAACGCTTCCGCACAGCGGGCAAAACGTCATATCCTGGGTCGACGAAATCGTTTCGGGTCTCATCACCCTGAATCACCCTCGACTAGGTCGCGCCCGGCGCCTGGGTCATCTTGTGCAGATGGCTGAGGGTTTCCGTGTTCTTCTTACTTTCATTTCGCGCGTGGGTGAGGAGAATCGTGGTGGAGGTTGAGGTCCATCAAGTAGAGAGTTGACGGTAGCGGGGCATGAAGAGAGACGAAGAGGACAGGACGGACTAACAGGTGAGCGATCCCGTGATCATCCACATGTGCGGAAAGACCGCCGCCTGGGCCATTGGTTGTCTCTCTTCATGTGGGAGCGCTTTAGGCCTTTATCAATAGATTCTCAAGGGCTCACGCCCGTGGCACTGAAACGGCACTGCCATATTCCTTCGCATTCACCCCTGGATTTACGCA
>DATJBN010000084.1:0-8000 GCA_035515335.1 Syntrophales bacterium
GCGAGATGGCGATACTCGACGGAATGACCGCACCCGCGACAGTGGTCGCCATGGAGGAAACAAGCGTAGGCTTCATCTCGGCGAAGGATTTCGAGAGCAACCTCCTTGACAACAAGAAGGTGCTGATGGAGATCGTATCGCTGCTCTGCTCGCGGCTCCGAGAGGCATGGCTGATGCTCAAGGTCTTAAGCTTCGCCGGCGCCGAACAGCGGATAAGGGTGGTGCTGAAGAATGTCGGCGACCAGTTTGGCGTCAGGGATCAAAGGGGAATAATCATCAACCTGAGATTAAGACACAAGGATATTGCAGAACTGGCGGCGACGGCAAGAGAGACGGTCACCCGCTCCCTGAGGCGGTTCATTCAATCTGAGGAGATTGAGATACTGGAAAATAAATGCATCCTCCTCAAGCCGGCCTTTACGAGGAAGATCGATCTTTAGAAGTTCTCTCTAAAAATCCTCTGTCAATAGGCTCCAACCCGGGACCGTCAACATTGCCGACCTTTCAATTCCCCCGGCTTGAGCATCGCATAGGCGAAGCGCATGACAGGCGTGGGCACGTTCTTCTCCGCTCCCATGCGCACAACGATGCCGATCAATGACTCGAGTTCAGACGGCTTTCCCGCCTCCACATCTCGCTGCATCGAAGGCTTTATCCCGGGGGCGCTGTTGTCTATGAAGGCTTGGGTCTTAGCAAGTATATCGGCGTCAAGTTTCACGCCCCTGGCCCTTGCCACAGCCGCCACCTCGCCGATAGCCTCAACGAGCAGGGAGCGCGTTTCCGGGACGCCGCGGTACTCCCCGAATGTCACACGTGTCAGGCTACCCATGGCGCTCACGGAAGAAATAAAGACAAATTTTGTCCAGAGGATCTTCAGAATACTATCGCTTATTTCGACCGTCGCGCCGGTCTCCTTGAGGAGATCAGCGACTGCAGTCAGACGAGGAGTCGTCTTTCCGCTGAACTCACCCAGTGCGATGCGGCGGAAATCACTGTACTGGCCTATGACCCCCGGGGATTCGATGGCGGCAGAGAGCCATGTGGCTCCGCCCAGGAGGTGTTCCATTCCTATCACTTCGCCTATCCGTTCCGCCGCGTCCACCCCGTTCTGAAGAGGAAGCACGACAGTGTTCTTCCCGACCATCGGTTTTATCAACTGTGCGGAATCGTCCGTCTGGTACGTCTTGGTCGCAAATATGATGAGGTCGGTGTGTCCGATATCGGAAGGCCTGTCGGTTGCAGTGGGCTTCGCGATCTTGAAATCTCCATGAACGCTCTTGATCTGGAGACCGCTCTTTCGCATGGCCGCGAGGTGTGCACCGCGGGCAATGAACGCCACATCCCTGCCGGCCTTTGCGAGCAGGCCCCCGTAGTAGCCCCCGACTCCTCCTGTTCCCATGATTGCAATTTTCATATCAGCCTGCCTCCTGCAAATAATGGATTTTCATCGCAACATACCATGCATCCTAGCATATGAAGAATCTATCGACAAAAGAATATTCGCACCGTTCAGACATTAAGCAGTCTCAGAATATTGCGGCGCGTGATATCTTCGAAGTCCTCTCCCGGGAGATTAAGGTCCATCACTTCCTCTAGCTCACCGGCGGGAGTGCCGAAGGGGAAATCGCTGCCGAATAGGATCCTTGTGCTTCCATACCTTTCCCTGAATCGCTCTATCTCGCTTCCCGAGGCCAGGGCTGTATCCGCATATACTGTTTCATCATCCCAGACGCCTGATTTCATGAGCGCAGAAAATCCGCCGTTAAGCCCCCCCATGTGGGGAATTATGACTGCTGTTCTTCCGCTCACCCTCTGTATGAACGAGATGGTGTTGGCAAAGGACTCTTCCAGGACTATGGGGAGCTTCAAACGATACACCTCCTCCAGGAATTCCTCGCACAGTGGATCGTCGTAATTGTACACGGGTTCATATTCATGGCGATGCCACTTTACGGCCTTGTAGCCCTTCGTGAGTTCATCCTTCCTGAAGTCATTCCATACAAAATAATAGGAGAAGAAGTTGTCATGGCTTTTTTGGATGTCGAGAACATACTGGTTCGCCTGCTGCCTAGAAGTAATCCAGGCGAAATTATCTCTGAAGCCGTAATCGTGCCTGTCATAAATGTCTTCTACGGGAGCGAAGAGACACGCGCCGTCGATTCCCGCCGAATCGAGATATCTCTTGATCACTTCAAGAGGCAGATGGGAATTCTGAACACCGCAGTGCATATGGGAGTCGATAATTCTTACACTCACCTCGCGTTCCCCCGAACCTTTTCGCACGGCCTTCCTATTATTTTTTGAGGAGAATATCATCGGTCTTACGATGACACTGCGCACGGGACTAATTAAATGACGCAAGACCCCGTCCTCACGTTGATGCGAGAAACGGGGTCTTAAATATCAGCGACACCAAATGTCGAGTTACTTCTTCTTTGGCTTCGCTTTCTTTTTCGCGGTCTTCTTTGCGGCTGCTTTCTTCGCTTTTGCTGCGGGTTTTGCCTTCGCCTTGGCAGGACGTTTCACCTTTACCATTTCCTCGTCACAGCAGATAAGGCCGCCTTCTATGCACCCGCACTCCTCATCCACGACCACGACAAGGTCACAAACGTCGCACTTCAGGTAATCACCTTCTTTCAAAGTTGCCATTTTCTTCACCCTCCTCGCGAATTATTATTGTCCTGACTGAAAATTTTTACCAGTTGTATGTAAAATATTTTATATTACACATGATGGTTGTCAAGACATTCTGCTATCCATTTTTCAAGGAAAAAGGACTGACAGTACTGCGTTCGGTGTGAGCGGGCTGGAAATGGAATTACAGCTTCTCAATCCTACTTATGAAATCCATGATGATCCTTGCAGTCGCGGCAGGCTGCTCCATAGGCACAAGATGCCCTGCATCCTCGACCACCGTGTGCGAAGCTGCCGGGAGCAGCGAAAAGATCTTCTTGAAGTCGACAAAATTCCTAGTTTCACTCTTATCCCCCTCGGCGACCAGCGCCGGGCACGAAACCTTGGAGACCACCGGCCACGGGTTGTACTCAGCACCGCCCATGAAGAGAGCCGCTTCCATCTCCGGTTTGCAGGCAAGTTGTAGACCACCCCCAACCCGAGGTTCCATGCCGTGTGCGACGTAGAGATCAAGTACCTCATCGTTCCATTTCTTGAAGAGGTCTCTTGATCTGAGATAATCCAGGGCCTCCTTTTTATTCTTCCAGTAGTTTCGCCGCTTCATCGCGAGTGAGGCTAAGGGATGGTCGTTCACTGTGAGCTTAACGCGATAGAAATCATCGGGGAGGAGTATGGGCTCTATGAGAACCATTCCTCTTGCCTTCACACCGAAGGCGACATTTGCGATCATGGAAACGGTTGCGCCCATCGAGTGTCCGACGAGATATGCATCAACGATGCCTATGCTGGCTACCAGTGTCGCAATGTCTTTCGCGATCTTTCCCCAGCCGAGGCCGCCTTTTTCAGGATCTTCTTTCCGGTAATCGCACATGTAAGGGGCGATGACTCTGCATGAAGGATACAATTTCCTCGCGACGGGATGCCAAAGCCACGGCGTGAACCCGGTCGCGTGAAGGAGGATCACCGTCGGACCGGGTGCATCGTAGAGCAGGTAGGGTAAAAGTCCATCGCCTATATCCTGGTTCATTAATTCCGGACCAACGCCGCGAACCGTATAATGAGATATGTCCATGTTTCTTCTTGATCAAAGGATTAATAAGATTACTTCACATCGGGCGCATTAATGCAAGAAATTTCGCCGCCGTTTTTAGTAAGACCCGTTTCTGGGGGGGCTAGATCGCCTTGGGTAGCCTCGCGTACATGCATGCGGCAGCTGCACAGAGAAAGATCGCTGTCAGAATGACGGACTTAAAGCCCCAGTTGATGGCAAGGAGTATCGTAACCGAACTGCCGAGGACTGAGAAGAAGCCGTTGACACTTCACGCCCAGAGTAGAAATGTCTCTTTCCCTGCAAGCACGCTCGCGAGCATGCGGTCGGCAGTGGCAAAGAAGACGGCGACAAGGCCTATTACTAAGCCTGCCCAGAATACGTGTTTCGGTGTGATGGTACCCTTCCTGCAATCAGGCTCCCTATGCCCCGAATAAAGAAGAAAAGAGCCGATAACTGCGATTGCAGAAAACACAGGGTCGTAAAGATAGAGGATAAAACGCCGGAGGGCACGATGCAGCAGCCTGCTCGGATTCAGAAAACGAATACGGCGGCCGCGACGACGGTTGTGTACCCTGAATTTTTTACGATTGCAGACTGCGTTACATTGCGCGTTCGGACTATCTTACCGCTGATCTTGAATATCTCCTTCTTTTCGTCCCAGCTTTCATCGACATTGAAATCAATGCCTAAAGTGGAGGCCAGCATAGCAGCGGCGAGGTCTTCCGCATAGTCTCCCGCTTGCTTCTCCGTCTGACCGAACGCGTGGTGTTCACTGATATAGCCGTAAGACGTAACGTCCGCAGGCACGGCGCATCCCACGGATGCGGCAAGCAGCCTCTTCGGCTCATTGCTGCAGCATCGGCTCATGACGCAGAACGTCATGGCGCCGGGAACCAATTCCTTAAGACCCTGGGTTTTGGATACCATCTTGCAATAAGGCGGGAATATGCTCGACACCTGAACAAGGTTGAATTTTTCTATGTCCGCGTCCCTGAGCGCTCGCTCGAACGAATGGAGTTCATCCTTATGAGTGCCTACACCCTTTGTAAAGAAGATCTTCTTGGGAACAAGGTATTCCATATTCCCCTCCTGTCATTCATTGATCCCCTTTTCATGACCCAGGCCGTGAAATTATCGTTACGATAACGGGTATTGGAACGGTCATTTATCAGCTTGTGAATGATATGTCAACTATAAGGATACTTATTTCGTTTCCCCCTTTTTCAGTGTCACGAAGAAGCTCACATCCCCTCTCCTGATGAGGAGCAGAATGGCGCCTTCCTTCGAATCTTTCTTCAGTTCGTTCTGAAAATCCTTCATCGAGGATATCTTTACTTTATTGACCTGGATAATGATGTCCTGTATCTTGATTCCCGCATCGTCGGCAGGACTCCCGTCGCGTACCTGAGAGACAATGACCCCGCCTCTTTCGGCAAGCCCGAGTTGTTTTGCCATATCGGGAGTGATTTCCTGAACCGTCATGCCGTAATGTTCGCGGCTCTTGCCTTTCCGAGCTATCTCTTTTTCTGCTTTCCTCTCGCCCACGGTGACGGTGAGTGTCTTTTCTTTCCCCTCCCGCAGGATCTTTACGGCAACCTTCTCGCCGACAGTGAGACCTGCAACGATCCTCATGAGTTCGTGAGAATCTTCTATCTTCTTCCCGGCGACCTCAGTGATTATATCACCTGTCTTCACGCCAGCCTTGTCTGCGGGATCGCCCTCGAACACATGGCCCACCAGCGCCCCTTTCATACTCGTGAGCTTCAAATTCTCGGCAATATCTTCGGTGATATCCTGTATGGAAATTCCCAGCCAGCCGCGTGTTACGCTGCCCCTGGTTTTGAGGTCCGCAAGGATGCTCTTTGCCGTATTGATCGGTATGGCAAACCCGATCCCGTGGCCCTGCGCGACTATCGCCGTATTAATGCCTATGACCTTGCCCTCCATGTTGAAAAGGGGACCGCCGCTGTTTCCGGGGTTTATCGATGCGTCAGTTTGAATGAAGTTATCGTAAGGCCCGGAGCCGATGACGCGTCCCTTGGCGCTCACGATTCCGGCTGTGACAGTGTGTTCCAGGCCGAAGGGATTGCCGATGGCAAACACCCATTCGCCTATACGCAGCTTGTCTGAATCGCCGAATTCCGCGACAGGCAGGCTGCCTTCCGGTTTTATCTTTATCAGCGCGATGTCGGTAGTCGGGTCTTTGCCTTTGACTTCTGCGTCGTACTCCTTGCCGCCCGCCAGCTTCACCCTGATTTTATCAGCCTTCTCGACGACATGGTTGTTTGTGAAGATATAACCGTCACGGGAGATGATGAAACCGGAACCGAGGCTCCGCTGTTTGAATTCCCTTTCCGGGCCCTCCTCATAAAATCTTCTAAAGGGATTGTCATTGCCGAAAAACTTCGGGAACGGCATGTCGCCTCCAAAAGGAAATCCCGAGCGGCCTTTAACGGTCATCGTTGTGCTGATGTTCACGACCGCGGGGCTCAATTTTTCCACGAGATCCGCAAACGATAACGGTTCCCTGATGACTCTTTCTGCAGGAGCAGCAAATGCCTTGTCCAGCCCCACTGGCATTTGCAGAGGATGGAAGTCCGGAACGAGGGTAAAAAGAGATAGAATCAAAAAGAAGATGATGAAGAACCTCTGTAATTTGTGCGCCATCTTGAATTTAAAACCTCCAGACGATTTGGTAAATGTTCAGAATAGCAGAGAAAAAGGCTCCGGATGCATTCCTTCACGTGTTGTTCGCCGATGACCCATCGGCGTCTACACACCTCATGTGCCTCCGTAACCGATCTTTACCTTACCGGACTCAACAATCACAGGAACCTGCCTCAGGCCGCCCGTGACTTTGATCATCTCCTGTAATTTTACACTGTCCGACTTTACGTCTATGTACTTTGCCTTGTTCCCATAGGCCAACCGGGCCTGATCAGTGAAGGGTCAGCCACCCTTTCCGTAGATGATGATCTCGTCCGCCATGACACCTCCTCCTTCTGTTATTCTGCTAGTACAGATAGCCCGCGTTCACCGACCAGTATGATCTCGGTATGCGTCAGACGGGCGGCTACTACCTTCGCGACGGCGTGCATGAATTTTACGCCAAGGGCCTTATCGGAATTCAAAATGTCTCTCACCTTCGCCGCACTGAAACTGATCAGTTGCGAGTCATCTATGCACCTGGCTCCCAGTGTATAGATGTAAGGCTCGACGACTGCCGACCATCCCATGGCGTCGCCTTTAGTGACGATATCCACTGTGACCTGCATCGGTGGCCGTGTGGGCCCCGCGTAGGTATCCATGGTCATGAGGACCTTTCCTTCTTTCAGGAGGGAAATTTTTTCTGCCGGTGTGCCCTTTTTCCATACCTGAATACCGGCCCTAAAGGATTCTTCGGTTGCAATGTCCGCAAATTTCTTTAACTCTTCGTCTGTGAACCCCTTGAAAAAATTGTAGGTCTTAAGCGTGTCAATCGAGGTCATGGTCCTTGCCTCCCTTCCGATAAATGAGATCGAACTTCTGTTATTTCTTTTCCAGTCGCTATATATTTTATAACAATCTTTTTCCGGGTATGTCTATAAAAAATTGTCCTCCCCGGCCTGCGAGACCAAGGCGGATAAAAACGTTGCATAGCCGAAGAAAAATACATAATATGACAGCGTATAATTTCCGGAGCATTGATATCCGCGATGTTGCACAATATTCGTATCCTACTTATCCTCCTTCTCTTTATATCGGCGTGTGCGGGAACCCCGGAGACGATAAGAGACATCCGGGATTTAAAGCAGGACAACATGTTTTATATAGACAAGACTGCTTCCAAGCGCCCCCTCGTAGATGCCGTCGATCAGGGAAGGATGGACAGCAATTATAATTCCCTTTTCTTCTCTCCCTGGCATCGGAAAAACGCCTTCTACGGAGCCCACGCGATAGAGTCGGCATTCAAGAAATACAGCGACAATCCCGGCTATGGCGAGAACAGGAGAAGGCACGAAGCAGGATGGATAAAAGAACTCGCCCTCAATGCCGATCTCTCTAAGTATCCAAACGCATCCTTTGCCGCGATTACCGTCGACAATTCCGACCTGAGAGTCATCCCCACGCACAAGCCCTATTTCTACGATGCGAATACCGATCGCGGGTATCCATTCGACAGACTCCAGGAGTCCTCTGTTGCCCCGAATACGCCTGTTTTCGTGACTCACGTGACAAGGGACAAAGCCTGGGTCCTCGCGGAAACACCTTACGCCGCGGGTTGGATTTCGGCAAGAAATATCGCGAGAGTGGATGGTAGCTTCGTGGAAAAGTG
>DATJBN010000085.1:0-7304 GCA_035515335.1 Syntrophales bacterium
TCCATAATCCCCAGACTGTTGAGCTCTTGAAGACAAGGGGGATTATCCCGGTAAACAATATCGATGAAATCGACGCCACCCCAAAGGGTGCCGCGATCATCATCAGGGCACACGGAGTCTCTCCCGAGGAGAGGGAGAAGATCAAGAGGAAGGGCATCAAAATCGTCGACGCGACATGTCCCAAGGTGGCTCACGTCCAGTCCATTATCAAGAAACATGCATCGGCGGGATACACCGTACTGATCGTCGGCGACAGGGAACACCCGGAAGTCAACGGCCTTCTCGGGTACGCAGAGGGAAAAGGTTTCGTTATCGGCAGCGCAGAAGAGGTTGAAGGCCTTCCGCAACTGGGCAAGGTTTGTGTGGTCGCGCAGACGACGCAGAGCACCGATGATTTTGCTCGCAGTGTGGAGAAGATCAGAAAGAGGTTCCCCGACACCGTCGTTTTCGATACGATCTGCGATTCAACGGAAAAGAGGCAGTCCGAAGTCAAGGCCTTGGCCGCGGAGATGGATGCCGTATTCATTGTCGGCGGCAGAGAGAGCGCCAACACGAGGCGGCTGGTCAGGATTGCGGAGCTTGAAGGCAAGCCGGCCTTCCATATCGAGACCGCGGAAGAAATAAGCAGCGTTCCTTCCGGCCGGTATGAGAAGATCGGTATTTCCGCAGGTGCATCAACGCCGAACTGGATCATCGACAGGGTCTTTGACGCCGTTACCGGCCGGCAGAACGAAAAGCGCAGGCGGATAAACAGTCTTTTCAATCTCTGGGTGTCGGCAATAAAGACGGAAGCCTATTCCGCTATCGGAGCCGGATGTCTTTCTCTCGCAAGCATGCTCCTGCAGAGCCTGTCGGTGAACATACTGAACATACTCACGACTTCCCTCTACGTGTACGCCATGCATACAGTAAACAGGCTCAAAAACAGAAAGACGAGCGCGATCATCGGATCATTCAGGGAAGACTCTTATCTCAAGCACGGCAAGACTTACGCATCTGCAGCCATGGCGGCCCTGATTGTGGCGCTTGGTCTCGCTTTCATCGCCGGTATCAATGCCTTTATACTGCTTTCTTTGATCTCTGTTCTCGGCGTACTTTACAATACAAAGATCCTGCCCGGAGAACTGCGTTTCAAGAGCCTGAAGGATGTGCCGGGTTCCAAGAACATTTTCATGGCCCTTGCCTGGGCGGCGGTTGTTGCGGTGCTGCCGCAGTTCGAGGTCGGCCTCTCCGTTACCGCCGGAATGAGCGTGGCCTTCCTCTTCACGTTCGGCATTGTCTTCGTCCGTTCCGCGATGTCCGACATACTCGACCTGCAGAGTGACAGGCTCATCGGAAGGGAGACGATACCCGTGCTGATAGGGGAGAAAGCAACGCGGATTCTGCTCGAGGGGATACTCATCCTGCTGATGTTTCTCCTTGGCGTATCATACAGCCTTGACTGGACATCTTCGGTAAGCATTGCACTCCTCTTCTCCATATTTTTTATATGGATTTATTTCAGGCTTTATGATAGAAGGGCGGCGTTTTCCGGCGTTGTACAGGAGGGTCTCCTGGAGACGAGCTACATCGTTGCCGGCATAAGTTCCCTGGTATGGCTTTACCTGATAAGGCAGTTCCACTGAGTGATATCGCAGGGGCATCTTCTCTGATGAAAAAAATTTTTCATTTGACCGTAATGACGCTTCTGCTTTTTTCTTTCGGCTGTGAAGGGATCCGCTATTCCCAGGTCGCCCCGGAGGCAAAAAATTTCCATCCCAAGAGGATCGGCGTACTCCCCGCCGACGTGGGGACATATGAAGAGGCAAAAGGGGTAATTGACCGGATCGTGGCCGGCGTCCTCGTTGACACGGGATGGTTTCCCGATGTAGTTTCCGGGGATGCGATGGGTAAGCGCATCGAATCCAACGCAGCTTTCAAAAAGGTGTACCAGGACTATATTGCCAAACTAAGGGCAGTCAACTATTCCGATCCAGAGATGAGCGCAAAGATCGGCGAGATGGCGAAGATCGACGCGTTCCTGCTCGTCGAGGTTGACTACTGGAATTATACGACGGAAAAGGGTGACAAAATAGGCAAGGTAGGCATGGGCATAAAGATGGTCGACGCCGCTTCCGGCAAGATAATGTGGAAGGCAGGCCATTATGAAGCGCAAGACTACATCATCATAAAACCCGCCCTCCCTGATGTCGCAAAGAGCCTCGTCAAAAAGATGATAAAAGAGATGCCCCACTGAAACGGGCTGGATTCAAAGCAGACCGGGGGAAATTCAAGCAGCCTGCCGTTTGCCCTTGACGTAGCAAGTGAATGGAGGTTATCTTAATGAAGGAAGAAGTAAAGAGTGCTATAGACCGTATACGACCCAATCTGCAGGCAGATGGGGGTGATGTCGAGCTCGTTGATGTGAGCGATGACGGCATCGTAAAGGTAAAGCTTCTGGGCGCGTGCCGCGGCTGTCCTATGTCGCAGATGACCCTGAAGATGGGGATTCAGAAATATCTGCAGAAGGAAGTGCCCGGCGTGAAGGACGTCCAATCGGTGTCGTAGATTTTTGAATATTTTTCCAGAGACCTGGAGCAAAAACAATAAGGAGAGAAGAAAATGGCATACGTGATCACAGATGAGTGCATCGCCTGCGGCTCTTGCGAAAGTGAATGTCCCGCTGAGGCGATCAGTGAGGGAGAAGAGAAATATCAGATCGACCCCAAGCTCTGTACCGACTGCGGGACCTGCGCAGATCAGTGCCCCGTGGAAGCAATCGTGCCCGGGGACGAGAAATAGAACAAACCTGCATTGGATATGAGGGGGAAGTCGTCCATTCCGTTTGCGGATGGACGTTTTCCCCTCGTCTGTTTTTGCTTGTGTCCTCCTCTTAACGACGTCCGCGGCGCATGTAACCGAGGATGAATCCGGCGCCCTCCGGCAGACAATGTTTCCAATCGCTTTTTTCCTCCGATTAACATACAATACGCGGAACTTTATTTCTGCAGCATCCTATTGGCAGCGTCACCATGCAACGATTTGTAACCTTTGAAGGCATCGAGGGTTGTGGGAAATCAACCCAGGTAAGGCTCACCGGCGATTATCTCAAGAAGCGCGGCGTTCCTTTCATCACCACGGAAGAGCCGGGAGGGACGTCTCTGGGGAGAAGGATCAGAGCACTGCTTCTCCGTAAACCTGCCAAGGAATCGGCAGTAATGTCATCCGAGGCCGAACTCCTCCTTTTCTGCGCAGCCCGCGCACAACACGTGAGAGAGTTGATATTGCCTTCGCTTAAGGAAGGGAAGGTGGTGCTCTGTGACCGTTTTTCCGACGCAACTATTGCCTATCAGGGTTTTGGCAGGGGGCTCGACATAGACGCAATCAAACGCCTCGATGTCTTTTCCACAGGCGGTCTCATGCCTGACCTGACCCTTCTCTTTGATCTTCCGGTCGAGACCGGTCTTAAGAGAGCCATGGCAAGGATTGCCGGAAACAGAGGGGTTCCGGCGGAAGATCGTTTTGAAAGGGAGGCACTGGAGTTTCACAGAAATGTCAGAGAAGGTTATCTCTCCCTTGCGGGAAACGAGCCGGAACGATTCCGCATCATCGATGCCTCGAAAGATATTGACTCCGTCCATCGCGATGTTTCTCGCCATCTTGCGAAATTCTTAGATGCTTGACTCCGGGCACGAGATCCCGATCCGAACGAGAATAAGATAAGATTCTCATGGCTAAAGATAGTAGAATTTTGGTATTAGAATTGTCGCACTAATCGAGCTTCGAAAGAGGCGACTATGTCCTTCAAAGATATCTACGGTCATGAGAAACAGATAAAGGTTCTTCGGATCGCCATAGGAAGGGATCGCGTTGCCCATGCGTATCTTTTCTACGGCGCGGAAGGAGTCGGAAAAAGGACAGTGGCGGAGGTGTTCGCCAAGGCGCTCAACTGCGCATCAGGGCGGGAAACCAAGGATGCCTGCGATCAATGTCCATCATGCCTGAAGATAGATCATGGAAACCATCCCGATGTTGTCACCGTCTCCGCCCAGGGGCAATTCATAAAGATAGAGGAGATTAGAGAACTCCAGGACCAGATGAAGTTCAGGCCCTTCGAAGGCGGAAGGCGCGTTTTCATCATTGTAGATGCCGACAGGATGAACATCGCTTCGGCCAATGCGCTGCTCAAGACCCTGGAAGAACCGTCGGCCTCAAATGTATTGATATTGATCACATCACGTCCCCATCAACTTCCGGCGACCGTGCTGTCCAGGTGCCAACAGCTGAGATTCAATCCGCTCACGAAAGAGAATATCGCCTCGTTCCTCCTGGAAAAATCGTCCCTGGACAGTGAGACGGCACAGTTGCTTGCGCTCTCCTCGGGGGGTAGCATCGGAAACGCTGCGGCCATTACCGATGAATCATATCTTGCAACTAGGGCTGCAATCCTCGATGTGATCGCAAAGATCAAAGCGAAAGATCACCTTGGGCTTCTGGCTTCCGTAAGCGACTTCGGGCAGGAAAGAAAGGATATCACCGAAAGGCTCGGCATCCTGATGACGGGTTTCAGGGATGCGCTGGTATACAAGGAAACCGGCAATGCCGCGAACCTCATCAATCAGGATTACATAGATCTCATCAAATCGGTTGCGGGCAGTTACTCGGGAGGCTGCATCATAAATTGCATGAGGGCCGTGGATCAGGCCTCACGCACGATAAATCAGAATGCCAATAAACAATTGACTTTAGAAGTCATGATGTTTACAC
The DNA here is from genome assembly GCA_035515335.1 of Syntrophales bacterium. Lineage (GTDB taxonomy): Bacteria > Desulfobacterota > Syntrophia > Syntrophales > UBA2185 > Fen-1135. The sequence goes on from DATJBN010000085.1 coordinate 4,747, forward strand.
TTGGCAAGCATTGCGAGTAGCCTTCGTTTTGCCTTTTTGGGGATCATTTCGAGAGCCAAGAAGGGTGGCGATGGAAGAAGGAGTGAGCAAATCTGAAGAATATCGTTGGCGTTAAATTTCGCAAAGACGGAAAGACATACAACTTTGACGCTCAAGATCTGCAGCTTGCGAAAAACGATCAGGTCATAGTCAATACGGAAAACGGCATGTCCTGGGGTACGGTAATTGCGCCTGTGACACCAGTGCCTGAAAACAAGCTGCCGAACGGTCTCAAGAATGTAGTCCGCAGGGTAACGGAGGAAGATTTCCGCATCAAAAAAGAGAATGAGGCGCTTGAGCAGGACGCCCGCCGGTTCTGCCTGGAGCGGATCAAGGAACGGAACCTGCCCATGAAGCTGATTGATGTGGAATGCATTTTCGATAAGAGCCAGATAGTATTCTATTTCACCGCGGAAAGCCGCGTGGATTTCCGTGAACTCGTGAAGGATCTGGTTCAGCAGTTCAAGATGAGGATTGAACTCAGGCAGATCGGTGCCCGCCACGAGGCACGGATGATAAGGGGACTGGGAATCTGCGGCAGGGAGGTGTGCTGCGCGAATTCGATCCCCAATCTCGACAGGGTCTCGGTGAAGATGGCCAAGGAGCAGAGCGTGTCACTGAATCCGGAAAAGATCTCCGGGTTGTGCGGGAGGCTGATGTGCTGCCTGGCGTTTGAATTCGAAGGGTATCAGGACATGAAGAAGCACATACCGAAGTGCGGCAAGGTTGTTAATGTTCCTGAAGGACGCGGCAAGGTCATAAGGCAGAATATGCTGAAGGGCGAATTGGTCATCCAGCTCGAGAGCGGAAAAGAAATTACAGTCAGCGTAAAGGATCTAGAGCAGTAGATATACAAGAGAGTCAATGCGGCTTCTTTTGAAGAGAAGATAGTTGCCCGTGGACAAGGCCTACTACATAACAACACCTATATATTACGTCAACGCGTCGCCGCACATTGGCCATGCATACACGACAATCGTCGCGGATGTCCTCGCCAGATACCATCGCCTTTGCGGGTGCAGGGTGTTCTTTATTACCGGTACGGACGAGCACGGAGACAAGATTGTCGAGGCAGCACACGGCGCAGGCACCACGCCCAAGGAATACGCGGACAGCATAAGCGCGCAGTTTAGAAGTCTGTGGCCCCAGCTTGCCATCACCAACGACTATTTCATCAGGACTACGGATCAGAATCACGTAGACACGGTGAGGCTGATTCTCAAGAAGGTCTATGACGCGGGCGACATCTACTTCGGAAAATACGAAGGATACTACTGCGTGGGCTGTGAGAGGTTCTATACGGAAAAAGAACTGGTAAACGGCCTCTGCCCCGACCACAAGATAGCGCCGGAGTATCGAGAAGAGAGCAATTACTTCTTCAGGATGAGCAAGTACCAGGACTGGCTCATCGGATACATAAAGGAGCATCCCGGCTTCATCAGGCCCGAGCGTTACAAGAATGAAGTCCTTGCCTTCCTCCGGGAGCCTCTCGAAGACTTGTGCATCTCAAGGCCGAAGAGCCGGCTCGACTGGGGTATAACCCTGCCCTTTGACGAGGCCTACGTGACGTACGTATGGTTTGACGCCCTTATCAACTATATCACCGGACCGGGATATCCGGATGGTGAGAAATTCAAGATATTCTGGCCCAACGCGGAGCATCTCATTGCGAAGGACATCCTGAAGCCCCACGGCATCTACTGGCCGACGATGCTGAAATCGGCTGGGATCGAGCCGTACAGGCACCTGAATGTTCACGGCTACTGGATCGTCGACCAGAGCAAGATGTCAAAGAGCTTGGGCAATGTAGTCAAGCCCCTCGACCTCAAGGATAAATACGGCCTTGACCCCTTCCGTTATTTCCTTCTCCGGGAGATGGTCTTCGGACTTGATTCTAGTTTCAGCGAGGAGGGCTTCGTTCAGAGGATCAACTCCGATCTGGCGAATGACCTCGGCAATCTGGTGAGCAGGACGATGACCATGGCCGTCAAGTACTGCGCCGGCATTGTACCCGCGGCAAACGCGCAAACAGAAGCGGACAAAGCCCTCATGGAGGCCGCCGGCAGGACCGTTTCTGAGGTGGAGAACTGCTTCGCCGAACTCAGCCTCCACAAGGCCCTGATTGCCACTTGGGACTTTATCAATGTTACAAACAAATACATCGTCGAACAGGAGCCGTGGAGGCTCGGTCAGGATGTGGCGAATAAGGAGAGACTCGCGACCATCATTTACAATCTCCTCGAATCGCTCCGGATTATTTCCGTTCTGATCTCGCCATTCATGCCCGGTTCGGCGGAAAAAATTGTGGAACAGCTGGGTGTCACTGACACCGCTTTCAGGAGCTTTGACAGCATCCGACGCTGGGGAGGGATTACGCCGGGAGGCAAATTTACAAAAGCCGATGCACTCTTCCCGAGGGTCAAATATGAAAAGGAAAAGGAGAAACCGGAAGTGACGGAAGAGAAGAAACTTCAACCGATAAAGCCGCTGATCGACTATGCGGATTTCGAAAAGGTGGA
>DATJBN010000086.1:0-3696 GCA_035515335.1 Syntrophales bacterium
GAGGCGAGACCTGCCAGGTTCTGGGCGGAACGAAGCGGAAGGAGCGGCGGGTGAGATATATGAATGCAGTTGCCGCGAGGGAGATGACGAGAGTAAACATGACCGTGCTGTAGACATGCGTGAGCAATGGCAGACTGAAGATATAGAAGCTCACGTCTTTGTTGAAGAGGGGATCGGCGATGCCGAAAGAAGTGGCACTAGTAAGGAGCAAAAAGTTTTCCCACTGGCCCGACCCGGATGAGGCAGCAAATATCGAAAGAAGAATAGAAGCAACCAAGATCAGCACCTGCAGCCTTCTCGTTTCCACCTCCCACGGAGGCGCCTGGATGGCGCCTCCTGAATCGAAGACAACAACCGGAGCGGACGTTCTCACGGACAGGAAAAGGTTCGCATAAAAAACGACGAAAAAGGCGATACCAAAGAGGGCCGCCATCTTCAATTTTGTCATAAGGGTAATATAAAAAACATTCTGATAGCCCACCTCTTGAAACCAGAGCCAGTCTGTGATGAGCATGATCACCTGCATTGAAATCGCGAATACGCCGAAAGCGACTACAAAAATGAGAATCATCTTGAAGTTCTGCAACCGGGGATGGGGAATCTTGAAATCAGCCATTTTTCTTTTCCTCCAGAACTTCATCGTAGGTAAATGAGCGTACGATGTCAAGAAGCAAAGCGGATTTAATGGGAATTTCATATCCATGATCTATGGATAAATCGACTTTGCATATTTGCTTCCGCGTGCTATATAACAACGCCGTTCAATTAGAGTGGTTTTCCAGCATAAATTATCTCGATCGCAGAAAGCTTTGTTTTTAATTGCAGTTTCGAAAAGAGGTCTACCCATGCAGAAAGAAGTCATTAAAGCAAACATTGTCGTTTTTATCGCCAGCTTCTGCACCCTGGTCATTGAGCTGGTTGCGGGAAGGATCATGGCGCCCCATGTGGGCGTGTCCCTCTATACATGGACAAGCATTATCGGCGTCGTCCTTGCGGGCATCAGCATAGGCGCATACGTGGGCGGTTTGCTTGCCGACCGGTTTCCCCGGCCTTCGACACTGGGCTGGCTCCTCTTCGCCTCCGGCATAGGGGCCCTTTCCATTTCACCGCTCACAAATCTTCTCGGAGCGGCCCATTTTCAGACGACCCTGATGATGCGCATATTAATCCTCACAACTTTTATTTTCTTCATCCCTTCCTGCATCCTCGGTATGATATCCCCTGTTGTAGTCAAGCTTACGCTTCACAACCTCGCAAAGACAGGCAATGTGGTGGGAAAGCTCTATGCCTTTTCCACACTCGGCTCGATCATCGGGACCTTTGCCACAGGATTTTTCCTCATCTCGTGGATGGGAACAAGGGATTTACTCTTGACCGTAGGGATTATTCTGATAATTTCCGCCATGATCTTCGGCGGACTTGTCACGAGAAAAAAACCTTCTGCCATCTTCCTTGTTATTTCTACTGTGATCATTCTTTCCCTCACTTGGGTATTCCATGGTTATGCATTCAAGATGCCTGTCGATGACAAGACCTATTTTTTCGAGGAAAGCGACTACTATACCCTCCAGATAAGGAAGTGCCTCACACGGGATCAGCAGACCTGGGCGGATGCGCTGGTACTGGACCATCTCATACACTCCATAAATGTCTATGACGACCCCTTCCATCTCGATTATGAATACATCAGGATATACGAAGAGCTTATGAGGTGGAGAGTGAACAGGTCGGGAACCCTCGCGGCCCTGTTCATCGGCGGCGGGGGTTATACCCTCCCCCGCGCCCTCGAGTTGATGTATCCTAAGGCGGAGATCGACGTCGTGGAGATTGACCCGGAAATAACGCGGGTGGCTCATGAATATCTCGGATTGCCCAAGAATACGCGGATCAGGTCCTTCAATGAGGACGGCCGCTGGTTTGTCATGAATTGCCCCGATGAGGGGAAATATGATTTCATCGTGGGAGATGCCTTCAATGACCTCTCGATTCCATACCACCTGACGACAAAGGAGTTTGCCCTGCAGATGGCCCGGCTCCTGAAACCGGACGGCATACTGATGGCTAATGTGATCGACAGCTACGAGAAGGGACTATTCATGCCTTCATACATCCGGACGCTGGAAGAAGTATTCGGCAGGGGAAATGTCAACCTTGTCTCCCCGAAGCCAGATCAGGAAAATAAGGGCATCAGCACCCGTGTTATCGTGGCGAGCAAGAGCCGTGTTGACATGAATGACTTCGTTAAATTCATCGGAGAGAAGGACGGCAAGGATGTGATGTCGCACGTTATGCCCCAGGACCGGCTCCAGCTATACCTCGCCGAGCGGCCTCCCGTCGTTCTGACCGACGACTACGTGCCGGTGGACAACTTGACAGCCCCGATCTTCGAAGAACGGTACGGCTATCGAACACATTAGAATTTACTGACTCCGGAAAGAGAAAATGCCATGCTGTCGGAAATTCGACTTAACAGATATGCAGATGTGCTCATCTGGGCATTGAAGGTGGCGAGAAAAAATCCGTTCAAGAAACAGGATACGATTCTCCTCCAGTATGACCGCCAGGCCCTCCAACTCGCCGAGATCCTCTATAACAGAATACTGGATATGGGCATGAATCCTGTTCAAAGGATTGGCCTGACGGTTCCCATGGAACGCGGCTTCTACACTGCGAATAACAGGCAGCTTATCTATCTGCCTCCCGGAGACAAGGAGCTATACAATGGCATAAACGGCAGGATATTTCTCCATGCGCCGGACGCTCTCACCCATCTGAAAGACGTTGATCCGATGAGAATCGGAAAGGTCCTTGTGGCAAGGAAGCCATTCCGGGATATTCTCAATAAAAGGGAGGAGGATGGCCTCTATAGCTGGACCCTCAGCACCCTCCCCACGGATGAGCTCGCGAAGCAGGCACGGATGTCGATCGGCAAGTATACGGAGCAGATCGTCAAGGCCTGCTACCTCGATTTTGATGATCCCGTTTCCCGCTGGCAGGCAATTCTAAAAGAAGTCACGGGCATCAAGAGATGGTTGAACGGCCTCAACGTGAAATCCCTTCGTGTCGAATCAGAGAATATCGATCTTACGATCAAGCCGGGAGAAAGAAGACTATGGATAGGTATATCAGGGCATAATATACCGAGTTTTGAAATATTCACTTCGCCCGATTGGCGGGGCACGGAAGGCCGGTATTTTGCGAATCTGCCCTCCTTCCGCAGCGGCAATTATGTGGAAGGGGTACGCATGACATTTCACAAAGGCGCGGTGACTGAGATCGTGGCGGATACAGGCGAGGATTTTGCCGTCAAACAGCTTGACATGGACAAAGGAGCGCGACGGATCGGAGAATTTTCCCTTACGGACAAACGTTTCTCCAGGATTGACCGTTTTATGGCAGATACGCTTTATGATGAAAATCACGGCGGCAGGTATGGAAACTGCCATCTTGCCCTTGGTTCTTCCTACAGCGTTACATACAATGGAGATCCGTCAGAACTCACAAAAGAAGCAAAAAAGAAGATGGGATTCAATGATTCGGCACTTCACTGGGATCTCGTCAATACGGAAGATAAGACAGTGACAGCCGCCCTCGCCACAGGGAAAAAGATTCTCATCTACGCAGACGGTACGTTCAGATACTGATCCTGCCAAAGACCTGATACTTTTCTCCTACCGTAACTCCTGGTCTTTAACG
>DATJBN010000087.1:0-8008 GCA_035515335.1 Syntrophales bacterium
GCCCGCATAGCCGAGCAGGGCATTCTGGAGAATCTCTTTAGTTTTCACGTCCAGATGATTGGTGGGCTCGTCGAGGATCAGCAGATTGGAATCCTGGAGAAGTATTTTCAACAGGGCGAGGCGAGACTTCTCCCCGCCGGACAGCACGGAAATCTCCTTATAGATGTCATTCCCCGAGAAAAGAAAAGTCCCCAGGAGATTCCGTTTTTCCTGATCATTGCTGCAGCCGCCCGTCAGGCAGACGTCGTCCCAGATTGTGCGCCTATAGTCGAGATTCTGGGCGCTTTCTTGAGAGAAGAAGGCCATGCTCACATTGAGGCCGTAGGTCACCGCACCGGAAGACGGCTCTTCCGTACCGCTAAGAATCTTGGCCAGAGTGGATTTACCTGCCCCGTTGACACCAACAAGAGCGATCTTTTCACCCCTGTGGATTGTCAGGTCAAAGGAATTGAAAACGCAGAGGTCCCCATAGCTTTTCCCGACCTGTCTTGCAGATACAACATCCCTGCCACTTTTAGGCGCTTCGGGAAACCTGATATGAACCTGTCTTCGGCTTCTTTCGCTTTCAATGATTTCAAACCGTTCTAACATCCTGATGCGACTCTGAACCTGCTTGGCCTTGGTTGCTTTATACCTGAACCGCTCGATGAACTCCTGTGTCTTTTTGATCTCTCCACGCTGAAGTGCCATCTGTTTCTTCAGGGCGTCAAGACGCCTTTCCTTCTCCGCAAGATAGTAGGAGTAGTTTCCCTTGTACACGATGAGTCGATGATTGGCGAGCTCCACTATCTGATTCACCATTTTGTCCAAGAACACGCGGTCGTGGGCAATTGCAAGCAAGGTGCCGCGGTAATTTTTCAGATAGCTTTCCAGCCACTCCATGCTCTCCGTATCCAGGTGATTGGTCGGTTCGTCGAGGAGCATGATATCCGGCGCGGATAGTAAGATCAAGGCAATCAAGATGCGCATCTTCCAGCCGCCGGAAAAGTCAGTACAGTCCTTGGAGAAATCCTTTTCACGGAACCCGAAGCCGTTTAGTATCTGCTTCGCCTTTGCGTCGAAACGGTATCCCTCAGCGGCCTGAAAACGGGCAGTCGTGGCTTCGTATGCCTTCAGTATCTCCTGATACTCGGCTGTTTCCGGATTATAGTGGGACATACGTCTTTCCTGATCTTTCAGAGTCTTCTCAATATCGTCTATGCCGCTCTTCTTCCTCAGATATTCTATGAGAGGAAAGGGCTCCAGTTCCACCAGGTCCTGGGGCAGATAGCCTATCGTCCTGTTTTTTCTATTCGGTATCTCTATGCTGCCCTCATCGATATCGACCATCCCCAAGATAGCCCTGAAAAGTGTTGTCTTCCCGGTGCCGTTATCTCCTACGAGACCGATTCTGCTCTTTTCCGGAATCATCCAGGTGATGTTGTCGAAGATCGTGTTGTCAGCGAAGGACAGGGAGATGTTATTCAGATAAATCATTGATTAAATGCCGATATTAACTCTATTTCAAGCCGGGGAGTATAATGAAAAAAGGCGGGGGTGTCAATACAAGGAAGTTCATCACATCTTTAAGTAACGAGCCGGCTGACCCTTCTTATCTTCCAGATGTAGGCGATTGTTTCCGGGTCAAATCCATTGTTCAATCTGTTTCCCACTTCACCTGGGCCAAGGTTATAAGCCGCTAGAGCCAGTTCTCGATCTCTAAATTTTTTGAGCAGCATCTTATAGTATTTTGTTCCGGCCTTAAGGTTGTTTATGGGACCTTCGATATCATCAAACCCCATCTCCTTGCCTGTCGTTCGTTTAACTCCCATCAGGCCTACTGCGCCGGCGCCGGACTCTGCATTCTCATCGGTCAAAGACTCAACGATAGCAATAGCCTTGATATCTTCCGGGGAAGTGTAATACTTTCTTGATATCTGCTCGATCTGTCTGCCATATTTTTTCTCTATGATCTCAGCCAATCTGCGAATCTGTTCGTCGGTGGCCCATGCTGCAGATTTCACTATGGCCTCTTCTACTCGATTGTCACGGGTTTGTTGATATGAAAGGGCGTCCCCTCTGACAAAGCTGTACTCGCAGTTCAGGGTTGTTATAAGAATAATAACGATAGCTGCGATAAGAGAAATTGAAAGTTTGCGCATACTTTTCTCTCCTGGATATGGAGCTGCCCGCCCAAGGAGCCGGACTTGTCGGTTATGACCGATCGAAATAAGCTAGAATGGGACTATTTTACGTGTAGTCTCATACAAAGCAAAAGGCACCCGTCTATAGTTGCCTATAGACCTGAGTGCCTCTTTTGTTTCCTGGCAATCCCGCTTTTACAGGGCCTTCACATTGTCCGCTGCCGGGCCTTTCTTGCCCTGCGTTACTTCGAAGCTCACTCGCTGACCTTCGTACAACGTCTTGAAGCCCTCGGCTTGAATGGCGCTATGATGCACGAACACATCGCCACCGCCATCCTTCTCGATGAAACCGAAGCCCTTCTGCTCGTTAAACCATTTTACTTTACCTTCTGGCATCGCTTAAATCCTCCTTTCTCAAAATTTTCTCACAGTCGGATTGCAGCTTTGACAGAAAGAAAAAGGCCACCAAGACCTAAAGAGCATGGCGGCCAACCTTTGCACTTCAATATGTCTGATCCAACTTGTACTTTACCCTTTCATTACTGAAAGGCACTAATTTGGGCTGAAACTAGTACTACCGGGGCTGAAAGTCAAGTATTATTTCATTTATTTCCTATACGCCAGTTTTCCCAATCACGTCCGATACTTTTTGCCATCATTCAAAGTATTAGAATCAGTACACTTATTAGCAAGACCGCTTATAAGATGCTATGCTATCTTTCCTATCCCTTTCTGATAAGGGGGAAAGACAACACCTGCCTCTGTAATAATGGCAGTGATGTAACGGTTTGGGGTAATATCAAAGGCCGGGTTATAAACATGCATCCCCTCAGGCGCCACTCTTATGCCTCGAATGGTTGTGATCTCCTCCGCGTTTCTTTCCTCGATGGGAATCTCATCGCCATTTTGAACCGTCAAATCTATGGTCGACAGAGGCGCCGCTACATAAAAAGGAATGTTATGCTCTTTAGCCAGGACAGCGAGGGAATAGGTGCCGATCTTGTTTGCCACATCGCCGTTGGCTGCGATCCGGTCCGCTCCGACAATAACCTTATTGATCTTTCTTTGTTTCATCAAAAACCCGGCCATGTTGTCGGCTATGAGCGTGGCCGGTATCTTCTCCTTCGTAAGTTCCCATGCTGTGAGCCTCGCCCCTTGAAGCACCGGTCGCGTTTCATCGACAAAGACATGGATTTTTTTCCCTTCCTCGCAGGCGGCTCTGACAACACCCAGGGCCGTTCCGCAGCCGGCTGTGGCCAAGGCCCCGGCATTGCAATGGGTGAGGATATTATCGCCGTCCTGAATCAGTGACATTCCGTTAATCCCTATTCTCTTATTAATGGAAACATCCTCCTCGCAGATGCGGATGGCTTCCTCCACAAGGGCCCGCTTGATCTGATCAGGAGAGCCGGATATCACTCCAGCGAAACTCTTTTTCATCCTCTCTATGGCCCAGAAAAGATTCCTCGCCGTGGGCCTAGTGCGGGAAAACTGATCACAGATTTCATAAAACGCGCGCCTGAATTCGTCTTTCGATGAGGCGGTAAGATGGAGCGTGCCCAGGGCGATGCCCAACGCTGCAGCAACTCCGATTGCCGGGGCGCCGCGCACTGTCATATCTTTAATCGCTGCAATAACATCCTTATAATCAATAAATCTCAGGAGGCGCTCTTCAAGGGGCAGGGCCTTTTGGTCGATCATGACAACCGCATCATCTTTCCAGAAAATTGTCTTTATGGCGCTATCCATCTTATAAGTTTTCCCTTTCTGGGCGTAACCAGGTTCTTTTACTTCGGAAAGAGCGCTAAGGGGCGAAGCAAAGATTTCTTCTTTACCAGCGTTTATACAACACTTCACCGTCATCCGGCATATTGATCAAGGCTTTAATTTGGATAAAAAGATTTTGAGCCCCGTGGCATCGGTTATGAGAAATCTTCTGATTAGGGCGCGGGATGATTAAGACCCTGCTAACATCTTTTTCAGGAGCTCATTGATGAGCTGCGGATTGGCCTTTCCCTGGGTTGCTTTCATTACCTGACCTACGAAATAACCGAAAAGCTTTTCCTTGCCCCCCCGGTACTGCTCAACCTGTGCCGTATTTGCTGCCAGCACGTCCGCTATGATCTTCGCGATCGCAGCCTCGTCAGTAATCTGAATCATGCCCTTCTCTTCAATAATCGCCTTCGGCGGCTTGCCGCTCCTGTACATCTCCTCGATAATGTCCTTGGCCATTTTCCCGCTGATAGTTCCATCTTCAATGAGTTGGATCATCTCCGCAAGCGATTGGGGTATAATGGGACATTCCTTAATGTCCCGCTTTTCCTCGTTGAGGAAGCGGAGGATGTCCCCCATGACCCAATTGCTTGCCGCCTTCGGTTTTCCGGAAAGCCTCGCCACATCTTCGAAGTAATCAGCAAGCACACGGCTTGACGTCAATACACCGGCATCATAGGAAGGGAGCTGATAGTCTCTTATAAAGCGCTCCCGTTTCTCGAGAGGAAGTTCAGGAAGACTGCTTCTGACCTTCTCTATCCATGCCTTCTCCGTTACTATCGGGACGAGGTCGGGATCGGGGAAATATCGGTAATCGTGGGCCTCTTCTATTCCCCGCATCGACAGAGTAACCCCCTGTGCATCATCCCACAGTCTGGTTTCCTGGATCACGGCCTGGCCGCTCTCCAGGATATACTGCTGCCGCTTGATTTCATACTCCAGGGCACGCTGGACATTTCTGAAGGAGTTCATGTTTTTCAGTTCTGTCCTTGTACCGAAGGTCGTTTGTCCTCTTGGTCTGATAGAAACGTTGGCATCACAGCGAAAGCTCCCCTCTTCCATATTCCCGTCACAGATTTCCAGATAAACGAGTATTTCATGCAGTCTTCTCAGATAGTCGGAGGCCTCTTCGGCGCTTCTCATATCCGGCTCGCTGACAATCTCAATGAGCGGCACCCCCGTTCTGTTCAGGTCTACGTAACTCGACGGCAAGTGCTCATCGTGAATCAGCTTACCTGCATCTTCCTCCATATGAATCCGTGTTATGCCGATCCTTTTCTTTGCCCCATTGTCTTCAATATCAATATATCCATATTCCGCAAGGGGTTGGGCATACTGGGAAATCTGATACCCCTTGGGAAGGTCGGGATAGAAATAGTTTTTCCTGGCAAAGGTGCACGATTCGTTGATCCTGCAATTAGTTGCCACTGCCATTTTCATTGCGTACTCGACGACCTTCCTGTTCAGAACAGGGAGGACCCCCGGCATACCCATGCATACGGCACAGGTGTGACTGTTGGGCTCGGCCCCAAAGACAGTAGAGCAGGTGCAGAATATTTTTGACTCTGTAAGGAGCTGAGCATGAACCTCCAGCCCTATTACCGGTTCATATACCATCAGAGTTCCGGTTTCCTCTTCTCAATGTTTGCATGCCTTTCGAATGCAGCGGCAATTTGAATCAACTTTCCTTCTTCAAAATGTCCCGCCAGAAACTGGGCGCCTATGGGGAGCCCTTGCCGCGTGAACCCGCACGGCACGGATATGCCAGGTATGCCTGCCAGGTTTGTTGATATGGTGAATATATCAGAGAGGTACATCTGCAGGGGATCATCCATTTTCTCCCCGATCTTGAAGGCAGGGGTGGGGGTTGTCGGAGTAAGGATTACGTCGCACTGTTTCAATGCCTCTTCAAAATCGCGCTTAATCAGCGCCCTAACTTGTGAAGCCTTCTTATAGTAAGCATTGTAATAGCCGGAGGACAACGCGTACGTGCCTATCATTATCCGTCTCTTTACCTCGGTCCCGAAACCGGCGGAACGTGTTTTCTTGTACATATCCAGAAGGTCCCGGCAGTCTTCAGCCCGGAATCCGTATTTCACGCCGTCATATCGGGCCAGATTGGAACTCGCCTCTGCGGGGGCAATGATGTAATAGACGGCCAGGCAATATTCCGTATGGGGAAGGGATACCTCGACACAGGTTGCTCCCAGATCCTCGATGGTCTTCATGGCCCTCCCCATGGCCTCGGTCACCTCCGGGTCAATGCCTCTTATGAAGTATTCCTTAGGAATGCCCACTTTGAAGCCATTAATCCCTCGTGAGAGAAATGCCTTGTAATCGGGTACGTCAAGGGGAACAGATGTAGACTCCCTCGGATCATACCCGGCAATAACATTCATCATGATGGCGCAGTCTTCAACGTCTTTTGTGAAAGGACCGATCTGATCAAGGGAGGAGGCAAAGGCGACGAGGCCGTATCGTGATACCCTTCCATATGTGGGTTTCATTCCTACAACACCGCACAATGCAGCAGGCTGTCTGATGGAACCGCCCGTATCGGAACCAATGGAGGCAATGCACTCATCAGCAGCTACAGCAGCAGCGGACCCACCGCTCGACCCGCCGGGTATCCTGTCCAGGGCCCAGGGATTCTTCGTAATCCCGAAATATGAGGTCTCCGTGGATGAACCCATGGCAAATTCATCCATATTAGTCTTGCCCGTGAACACTGCGCCGGCTTCCTTCAATTTCTCCACCACTGTGGCATCGTACGGCGGGACATAGTTATACAGGATGCGGGATCCGCACGTCGTCGTGAAACCTTTTGTGCAGACGATATCCTTAAGGGCAATGGGTATGCCCGTCAGGGCCTGGATATTCCCTTCTCTGATACTGCCGTCTGCTTTGACAGCCTCCTCAAATGCGTATTCCTTCATTAAGGAAATGTATGCATGAACACTGCCTTCTACAGCGTCAATCCTTGCGTAAACGGACTTGATTATGTCTGAGGAATTTGCCTTCCCGGACCTGATTAGTTTCTGCAGCTCGTGAATCGTTAACTGATGGAGTTCCATGCGGCCCCTATGCTATTCTATGACTTTCGGTACCCTGAAAAACGGGCCTCTCGCTTCCGGGGCATTGGACAGGGAAAGTTCTTGGCTGAGGGAATCCTTGACAGTATCGTCTCTGAAGGCGTTCTTGCGGGCAATGGCATGGCTCATTGGCTCGATGCCCGCTGTGTCAACTTCATTCAACTTATCCATATACATCAGAATATCGTTTAGCTGTGAGGTAAATTTCACCTTTTCTTCTTCAGTGAAATCGAGCCTCGCCAGATGAGCTACGTATTCAACTTCTTCTTTTGTGATCTTCAATACCGCATCCCCAATAACTGCAAAATGAACTCACGACAGCCGCCAGTAAGGATTTATCTGATCGATGACCTTCTTGATTACCGGATCCGTATTGCTGTCTGCCTCTTTTGCAATTCGATCAAGCTCATCCTCCGTCACGTGTGTACCATCCCTCATCTCGGTAAGTACCGCTTTTATCGACTCTGCGAGGCCGCCGATATGATACCCTCCTTCGAGGGTTGCAACCACCTTTCCGCCGCAGCACTGGTCGGCAATATTCATGAGAATACGTGTCAGACAGGCAAATCCGCTGGGTGTAACCTTCATCCCTCCCAGGGGATCCTTGTAATAAGGATCGAACCCGGCCGAGATTAGGACCAGCTCGGGCTTAAACTTCATGGAGACGGGATAGATAATTTTTTTGAAAATCTTGACATACTGGGCGCTGTCCGTGCCCGGCCTCAAAGGTATATTGATATTGTATCCGACACCTTTCCCTCTTCCGATTTCTTCTATGGCGCCTGTGCCCGGGTAGTATGGGTACTGGTGCGTTGAGAAATACAACACCCTCGGGTCCTCATAGAATTGCGCCTGAGTACCGTTGCCATGGTGAAGATCCCAATCAACGATCAGTATCCTTTCCATCTTGTGCTTGGAAATAGCATGCATGGCGCCTATGGCGACATTATTAAAAAGGCAGAAACCGGCTGCATTGGACACCCCCGCATGATGTCCGGGAGGTCTCACAAGGGCAAAGGA
>DATJBN010000088.1:0-14132 GCA_035515335.1 Syntrophales bacterium
ATTCATCGATCAGACGGGTTATTCATTGCAGAGGCTTTACAATGCGCTGGGGAAACTTCCTGCGAAGGAGGTCGTCGTTGCGCTTGATTCCTGTTTCTCCGGAGCAGGTGGAAGGTCCGTGCTCGCCCAGGGGGCAAGGCCCTTAGTCATGGACTTGAAGAGCGCAGCGCTCCCACGCCGGAATATGACGATTATCTCTGCCACCTCTGGCAGCCAGATCAGCTCAACTTACAGGGAGAAGGGGCATGGGCTCTTCACCTATTTCATGCTCAAGGGAATCAAGAATGAAGAGGTAGTTAGGGACGATGGTTCGCTTGCGATGACCGACCTATTCGGCTATCTGAAGCCCCAGGTGGAGCGCATTGCCAGGAAGCAGTACAACAACGAGCAACTGCCGCAGTTCATTGAGTCTAAGAAGAACTAGCGTGTCGTCGCATTAATAAATTGTCATATCGACCTCATCGCTCTGCGTCATTCCGAAGCATAGCGAGGAATCTTGTTTTTAGGCTCAGTGCGGGCTCTGGGAGATATCTAATATTCCTCTCTTCACTTCCGGGACAATGATTTCTCGCAGCGCTCGAAATGACAATTGTGAAATAAATTTACCAGACACAATATTAGGATTGATGATGAAAAGGATAATCGCAATAGCGTTACTACTCATCCCCTTTGTGGCTTATGCCGGAGAGCCCATCTGGGTGACAGCCGACGGACAATCATACCAGGGCGAGATGGATACGCCGAAGGAGGTCAGAGAGCGCGCCAAGAGAGACGCGGAAAGCAAGGCGGTGGAACAGGCCGTTGGCACATTCATCAGATCGCACACACTCGTCTCCAACAGTCAGGTCGCCGAGGACCTCATCTACGCCGCAGTCAGGGGCAAGATCACAAAGGAAAATGCCATTGCCTCCGGTTGGGATGAGAAGGAAAGGAATCTCTACAGGGTCAAGATAAAGGCCCTTGTTGAACCGATATATCCTGAGAAGGGAGAGGGTCTTTCCGCGAAAGTCTCCCTTTCAAAGACAGAATTGAAAGAGGGGGATGATGTTCAGATATTCTATCATGTGAGCAAGGATTCGTATGTCTACATCTTCTCCGTTGCTGCCGATGGATCCGTCACAATCCTTCTTCCTAACTCGAATATGCAGGACAATCACGCGCGCGCCGGGACGACCTACCAGTTTCCTCCTTCAGACAGCAGGATTCATCTGAAGGCCATGTTCCTTCCCGACTATAAGGAGAAGTCCGCCGAGGAGAGAATCAAGATCATTGCCACACGCCAGAAGGAAGACCTGCTTTCCCTCGGTTTTAGAGAGGGCATTTTCCAGGTCTATGATGCTAAATCAACGGGAATGATCAATGATCTTGTGAAACGCTTGAATCAGATCGAACCTACAGACTGGACCGAAGCCACCGCAACATATATTCTTCTGAGATAAATTCTTCCGAGCGACAAATTGCTAATGTAGGCGGGCCGATTAGCTATGTTAAATTCTGAGAGTAAGGACCTGTCCGCTAGACCTGTCCTAAGCATTTCTTCTTCACGATTGAATTCTGCTTTAAACAGTGATAGTAGAGTTCCCTAGTGTCACACAATTGTGGAATTCCAGCTCGTGAACAGTACACAATCGCATGCCATAATACAAATCATAGTTAAATGAATAAGTTTAGTCGTATCATACAAAATAGATATGTCATCGCTATCGCTTCTTTTATTTGCGGTTTTATTATTGGTCCGCTCACCACAGATTATTTAAGACCACGTTTTATGAAACCAGATGTAAAAATCACGTATGAGCATAAAGAACCTTTTGTTAGAACCATTCCAACAGGTAATATTCAAAACGATGAAAGTTTTCCGGTACATTATTTTAGCATACGCTTAACGAATCTATCTCATTACTCATCCATACGAAACTATACAGTCCGATTGACTGGTCTATGACATCTTCAAAACGGTAAGTCTGTAGAAGAACATCCATTCTCCTCATTCATTATATTGCCAGACAGCAATGCGCCTGAAATAAAAGCAGGCGATAATACTCTCGTAATTTTTGCCAGATTTGCTGACCCACGCTTTCAGAAAATCTATGACAAAATCTGGTCAGGAGATCCCGATAAACCCCAATTCAGATTTACGATGAATAATCCACCTCGCAATTTACATTCCCACGTTGAGCCCGGCACACATAGATTCAGGATAACTGTATTCTTTGAAGATAGGCCACCTGTGCAACAAGAATTCAAATTGGACTGGTCAGGCAAATGGTTTACGGATTCTAATTCCAGTGACGTTTTGATTACTCCAATTGATTCTATCGATTAAGTGCTTCACGCCAAAATTTATTTTTTCGGTCTCAACTGCCCTTCCGCTGAACATGGCCCTCTTGCCACTCTACTTCGCTTTCGGATCCATCTTCCAGATGGCAAAAGGGTTCCTCTGCGGATCAGCCAGTATCGCAAACCAGCCGATGCCGGCAACCGCTGTTTTCCCCTTCATGACCTGTGCGCCGAGCTTTTCCGCGCGCGCGACTGCTTCCTCGATAGACTCCACGTTGACGTAGTTCATCCAGGCGCCCTCATAGCCCGGTGGACGCTTCATCAGGCCGCCATTGATGCCGCCCGCCTGAGACGGTCTCCCGTCTGCGCCGGTTTCCACCGTCTTGATATACCAGTAGTCCATGCCCTGCATCGGATCTATGGTCCAATCAAACAGGCTGGCATAGAACTTCACTAACTTCTCCGGATCATCCGCGTAAATCTCGAAATGCACAACCGGGTTCTTCCTCATGGGTCTTCTCCTTTCATCAATTGCCGATTCGTGTGCTTATATAAACCACGCCCGCATTTTGCAGCAATCGGGTGGACAATGATAACGATTCTCTGGATTTCTTATTTTCCTTTAGGGCTAAGTATTACGTTGGAGGTTTCCGAGAAAAAGGATAGTAGGATGACATGCATTCCTTACATTTCTTTGAATCTTTGAAGATCATAGATAGTAAATCTTGGGAATTCGGAAGACGAGCAGGTAGCGTTCCAGCCCGACGGCCTGGAACTTGTCCTTGATAATCGCCTCCAGGGTGCGGCTGACGTCCGTGCCCGGTATCGGCGTCTGACATTTGATGACGAGTCTGTTTTCGTACTTGTCGAAACTGGCTCGCACCGAATCATAGGCGAGGTAGACGACGCCGGGCAGAGAAACCATATTCTCCTCCATGATGATCTGGCGGGCAAGAATGATCGCCCCCAGATATTCAGGAAGACCATAGCGCTTGATGATCTTGTCGCCGAGATAGGCATGATAGGAGTCGATGAATTCGTCATTAATCTCCGGGGCGGGATCAACGGTTTTCTTATAGGCGATCATCGTCTTTTTCCCGATCTCAAGGACCAGCCCAGCCAGCTCCGCGCGCAGGGCCGCCTCTTCCCTAAAATTCATCTGGATGGCAAGCACATGCGCCATGACGGAAGTTGCGAAAGACCTGGCGAAGATGACCTCCAGTTCCTTATCGCTTCCCCCGTGCTGATAGAGGGCCAGCGTTATGATCATGGCCTTGGTCTGATAAAGCCCCAGGCGGTTTACGACATCGTAAAAGCCTGACACATCGCCTCGCCTCAGGCTTCCGAAATACACTGAACTTGCAATCCCCTGAAGCCTCAGCCATATATCGTCGCTGATCTTGTTTCTGATGGTCTCGATTTCTTTGCGGCTCGCATTCACATTGTCGAGGGTCGCGAAGATATCCGGATGAAAGAAACGCCCGTCAATGCGACCCGCCATTTCAGTCTCGATCTTATCGATCAACTGGAAGGCCTTGTCCGTGTCCATAAACGTCTCCCGTAAAATGAGATAGCAGCGGCGGAAGACAAACTATCTCACTTTTTTCATCGGCAAATCTGTTTTGAACCTTGAGGAGATTTTGGCAAAGAGGATGACGCCCGAAGAATTTTTGTGAGGCTTCGTGTAGGCATACGATGGTGGAGCTGGTAGCGTACGTACGACGTGAATTATCCCAGCGCCCTGCGCACGAGGCACAACATCTCCTTTTGCGTGAACGGTTTTTCTATGGTGTAGTCGGCGCCAAGTTTGTCGGCAACGGTAAGAGTCGGAAATCCGGGCGCCGCCGGACTTCCGCCCGACATCGCGATGATACGGATGCCGGCAGATGCGACACGGAGATCCCGGATCAATTCCAGTCCCTCTTTTTCAGGCATGTAGATGTCCGTGATGACGAGGTCCGCAGGCCTGCTGCGAAAACTCCTGAGCCCTTCGACACCGTCTCGCGCTTCCGCGACATCGTACCCCTCGCGGAGCAGCATGTCCTTCAGGACGCTGAGCACAGCTTCGTCGTCATCGATGATCAGGATTCTCGACATAGACTCACACCCCGTGCGCCTGGGACTTTTTCTAAGGATAGTCGAAGACCGGGCTGTTTGTCAACGAAAAGACGGATTTTCTTCCCGGTTGGCCTGTTTTTGTTGCCTGATCCCGCATTCCTGATATATTAATAGTGATGATCTACTGGATAGCTTTCCGCACGGTGCTGACTTCATGATCACTATCGAAGAACTGACAAAAACATACGGGAGCGTAAAGGCCGTAGACAACATAACCTTCTCGGTAAGCCGTGGAGAGGTGTTCGGCCTTCTGGGACCCAACGGTGCGGGCAAGACTACGACGATCAAAATGCTCACCGCGCTCAGCAAACCGGATTCCGGTAGATGCACGGTCAACGGTTTCGACGTCGCCGATAATCCTGCTGAGATAAAGAAGCACATCGGAGTTGTACCCCAGGAAAACAACCTCGACCGCGAACTCACCGCTTATGAGAATCTCCTCATCTACGGGATGCTCCACCGGGTCACGGATAACGAAAAAAAGATCCACGAGCATCTGAAGATGGTCGACCTCGCAGACAGGACACACTCTCTCGTGTCGGGCTTCTCCGGAGGCATGCAGAGGAGGCTTCTCCTCGCAAGGGCGCTTCTTCCCGAACCTGCCGTACTGTTCCTCGACGAACCATCCATCGGCCTCGACCCGCAGATCAGGAGGCAGCTCTGGGATATCATAAGAAAAACCAAGATCGAGGGACGCACCGTAGTCATCACCACGCACTACATCGAGGAGGCGGAAGTCCTCTGTGACAGGGTGGGCATACTTGCCAAGGGCTCTCTGATAGCCCTCGACACCCCCCATCATTTGAAGAAAAGCGTGGGCGATTACATAGTCGAGTACATTGACACGAGCGGAAAGCTGATACAACACATCTGCAAGACGCGCGGTGAGGCGCATGAAATTGCAAAACGTCAGCCGAACAGCGTCACCGTGAGGCATTCTAACCTCGAGGACGTGTTCATCAAGCTGACGGGAGAACGCATAGAATAGAGTTGTCATTCCTGCCCCCGACGAGAAAATTCAAGGGCAGGCGATAGCAGGAATCTTAAAATATGGATTCCCGTTTTCACGGGAATGACGGGACAGAGAGAATAAAATATGACACCTGCGTGGTATCCCATCTTCTTAAGGGAGATGCTTCATTTCAAGAGAAGGCTTCTCAAGCTGGGCTATATCTTCTCTGCCATGGTCGTTCCGATAATCTATCTCATCGCTTTCGGGTTCGGCCTCGGCAAGAGCGTTCGCATCGAAGGCGCAAGTTATCTCGACTTCCTTCTTCCGGGGCTAGTCGCAATGAGCTCGATGAACAATTCCTACACGTGGGTTTCGACCTCCTTAAATCTTAACCGGCTCTACTTCAAAACCTTCCAGATCTACGTTCAGGCCCCCATCAGCCCGTCCTCGATCATGGCCGGCGAGGTGCTCGCCGCAATGGCGAAAGGACTTTTCGCATCCTCCTTGATCATCATCGTTGGCTTCATGTCTTCACCGGATTTTTCACTGAATACTTGGTTTGTGATCGCCCTCCTTCTCAACTGCTTCCTCTTTGCCAACCTGGGTGTGATCGTGGGGATGGTCACAAAGTCACATGAAGATACCGCCACATACTCCAACTTCTTCATCGTACCGATGGCCTTCTTCAGCGGAACTTTCTTCCCGGTGGATAAACTTCCTCTCTACTTCAAGGCCGTCATCTACGTCGTTCCGCTTACCCATGCGAGCGTCTTGATAAGAAAAACAGCACTGGATGCTGAAGGATTGATTTCGCTCTGCGTGATGATTGTCTATGCATCTGTATTCTTCTTCTATGGCGCGAAGCTGATTAAGGACTACAGCGAATGATAGTAAAACCACATCCCACAGCCAGGGCGAGCAGTAATAGAACGACGAGGTACTGGATGAACACATGTCTCTTTTTCATAATTCATCTCCTTTGTGCTTTATTGATGACTCTTCTTGCTATAAGGCTGAAAAAATCACGATTATGGGCATCAAGTGTGGGCAGGTGCTTAGAATTTCTTCTTGACCCAGCGTTCCCCCTCTTTTTCATACAGCTTTTTGACTGCCCCCCAGGCTACCCTGCGGGCGGTCTCCTCCTGGGATGCGTTGTTTCTCCGTTTTGCCGGGTCGGCATATTCATCCCAGGCATGGTTGAAGGCGTCTCTGTACATGTCCTGCGCGTGTGACGGAAGGACATGCTTCACGGATTCGGGCAGCTCGGCATTGGTTCTATAAGGCATGAAAAGACCTCCTTTCGGGACTCGATCATATGACGGCAGTCACGTAGCTCTCGCACTTTTCTAGCGGCGTTCTTCGTACCCGCCCCTTTCGTGTCCTTCCCTCTCATGTTCTTCGCCCCTGTCATGTCTTTCACCTCGGTCGCGGTCCTCAACGGCAACAAAACACCCGTTCGCGAAGGTGACGAGAGCGACCAAGAGCATCGAGAACGCGATTATTCGCTTCATTGTTTTCCCTCCTCATCCTTCGTACTGAAATAAGTATAGTTAATGAAATCGCTCCCTCATATCCGTCATAACTGGATTTGTGAAGACGAAATGTCTTATTTCCGGTAAAGTCTTGGATTATGTGAGGCTCAGGAAAGGGCATGAATCGGACAACTGATCTTATACCTGCCCGCACCATGCCTACGCGGCATGGCCGTAAATTCTTAAGCAAATGCATCTTCCTCTTTTTCTTGACACTTCGCCGTATTACGGCTATATGACCGGCTGAAGGACATGCGGCGGGTTTCCACATAAATCATGACTGAACGAAAAAAATTACGGAGTTGACTTATGAGATCATATGTCGTCTTTTCATCGATGGGGCCGGATCGTCCAGGTTTGGTGAGAGAAATCGCGGAATTTTTTTCGGCGCGGGGCATCAATATCGAGCGTTCGCGCGGCTGCGTACTGGGGAATGAATTTGGCATGGTAATCCTTACATCGGGCAACAACGATAACATTGAAGGACTAATCAAGGACCTGGACAGCCTTCGTCAAAACACGGGGCTCGATATTCACATCCGTAAGACAAAAGCGCCTCTCCACAGGGAGGTGCTGCCATCGATCGCGTACAAGATGGTGGCCATATCGATCGACCGTCCGGGGATAATACATCAGATCTGCAAGGTGCTCCACGATCGAGGGATCAACATAGAAGATATATCGACAAACGTCGACCATGATCCCGCGACAGGCGCCAATGTGTTTCAGCTGCTCTGCTATTTTTCTCTGCCGCCCGCTGTAAAGATCATCGACCTCAAGAATGCGATCACACGCATCAGCGATGAGTACAACATCGACATCCGGTTCGATGCGGTGATCAACAAGTAGCCATGGGAAGAGCAAAGAAACAGCGCAAAGCCGGCTGCATGAAGCCGATCCAAGAAATCGCATCATCCGTCGGTCTCGCGGAAGACGATCTGGAAATCTACGGGCGCTATAAGGCCAAAGTCAAGATTGAGGCAATCAAACGCTTCGAGCGCAGGGCGAATACCTCTCTGATACTGGTCTCCGCCATGACCCCTACGCCCGCGGGCGAAGGCAAGACGACCGTATCCATAGGACTTGCTCAGGCCCTGGCAAAGTTGGGCAAGAAGACCATCGTAACGCTACGCGAGCCTTCGCTGGGGCCCGTCTTCGGCATCAAGGGAGGCGCAACCGGAGGCGGTCTTTCGTGCGTGGTCCCTGCGGACGACATCAATCTTCATTTTACGAACGACTTCCCGGCGGTGGAGAGGGCACACAATCTCCTTTCCGCCCTCGTCGACAATTCGGTATTTCACGGCAATCCCCTGAACATCGACCCGCGGAAGATCACGTGGCGCCGTGTGATGGACATGAACGACCGCTCCCTCCGGGACATAGTGATCGGTCTCGGCGGTTCCACGAACGGCGTGCCCCGCGAGAGCGGTTTCGACATCGTGCCGTCAAGCGAGATCATGGCGATTCTCTGTCTCGCGCGGTCCTATGCGGAATTGAAGGAAAAGATACGGAAGATCCTCGTGGGCTTCACCTATGATGACAAGCCCGTTGTCACGAGTGACCTCAAGATCGAGGGCGCCGTAACGTCTCTTCTGAAGTACGCCCTCCTTCCCAACATCGTCCAGACCACCGAGGGTGTGCCTGCCATCGTCCACGGCGGGCCATTCGCCAATATCGCCCAGGGAACTAACAGCATCATCGGGACTGACCTCGCGCTCCATCTCGCGGATTATGTGGTCACCGAGGCGGGCTTCGGATTCGACCTCGGTGCTGAAAAATACTTCGACATCGTGGCGCCATACGGGAATTTTAATCCCCGCATCGTCGTGCTCGTGGCGACGGTTCGCGCCCTTAAATACCATGCCGGCGTACCCGCCGACTCCTTGGACGAACCCAATCCACGCGTCGCAGTTCTGGGAATGGCGAATCTCCGGAAACACTACGAGAACATAGACAAGTTCAACGTGCCGTGCGTAATTGCCCTCAACCGCTTCCCCTCCGACAGCGATCTCGAAATACAGGCCGTGGTTAAGGCTGCGGAAAACGAAGGAATGAATATCGCACCGGTCGATGTCTTCCGTTTGGGCGGCGAGGGCGGTTTGGAGCTTGCGGAAAAGACCTCTGCCATCATCGCCAATGCCCAGGGCAAATTCCGCTCTCTATACAGATGGGAGCAGCCGGTGGAAGACAAGATATTCACGGTGGCTAGCAAGATCTATGGCGCCGTGTCCATCGACTACCAGCCGCTTGCAAAGCGTAATCTCGACCTCATAAAAAGATTCGGTTTCGATAAACTACCCATATGCATCGCCAAGACGCAACAGTCCCTCTCGGACAACCCCAGCCTCCTGGGACTGCCAAGTGATTTCATAGTCACCGTGAGAGAAATAAAGGTTGCCTCCGGCGCCGGCTTCCTCATCCCCATAACCGGCGAGATCCTCCGCATGCCTGGTCTCTCGAAAGCGCCCGCCGCCTATCACATAGACATCGACGATGACGGCAACATCAGCGGCATCACTGCCCCCGGCGAATAGCGGCTTCCGGCTGAATGCCTGCCCTACCCTCTGCTGCATCACTCTCAGGATTGCTTTGACAGACATGTCCCGTTCCCCTATACTACGAATACCAAATTGTGGACAAAGGAGTGGCCACAAATGATTGCGAAACCGAAGTTTCTTGCTACGGCAATAGGCAGTATGCCCTTTGATAACGCGGCTCGCGCCGTCGACCTTATTCTCTCGAAATTGCCGGAAGCCCCGCACTGGCCCCAACTACCCAAACTGGGATTGAACGAGCAGATGGAGGTCCAATTTTCGGAGCATATGCCCTGCGTGGTTATCGACAGGGAGAAGAACCGTCTCTATTTTGAGACATCGGCGGACTACTGCGACGCCTTCGCACAGTTCTACGAGAACTATCTTAAGTCCATGGAACCCCAGGATGACGGAATCGAGTGCGCCACGGTGACCGTGAGCCCGGCCTTCTCGCACGGCATCTACGCGCTCGAGGAGAAATTGCAAAGAAGGACAGCAAAGCTTCCCTTCGTGAAGTGCCAGGTAACGGGCCCGTGCAGCTTTGCGCTCACCGTCGTGGATGAGAAGAAGCGCGCGATCTACTACAATGAAGAATTCCGGGACATGATCGTGAAGACGCTCGCTATGATCGCCCGCTGGCAGATCAGGAAATTCAAGGCTTATGGAGAGCGGGTCATTTGTTTCGTCGATGAGCCGATACTCTCTGCCTTCGGCAGCTCCACCTACGTCTCTGTTCATAAAGACGATGTGATTAATCTCCTGGCCGACGTGATAGATGCAATACACGCTGAGGAGGGTATTGCCGGGATGCATTGTTGCGGCAACACGGAGTGGAGTATCCCCATCGACGCCGACGCCGACATCGTGAGTTTCGATGCCTTTCAGCATGGCGAGACGATTGCCGTGTACGCCAAGACTGTGAACACGTTTCTGGGAAAAGGCGGTTCCCTCGCCTGGGGCATCATACCCACGTCTGTTTTAATAAAAGAGCAGACCGTCGAGGCTCTGGCGCTTCGACTCGAAGGCGTGATGGACAACCTTGCCGCCAAGGGCATCGATAAGAAGCTGATTGCCGATCAGGCGATACTTACGCCTTCCTGCGGCACGGGTTCACTGACGCCCGGCGAAGCGGAGATGGTGTACGAGAAGCTTGCGGTGCTCTCCGCCTTCATGAGAGAAAAATACAAGTAAAGAAAAGACGGTGTCGCAATTCTTTTCTTGTCATTCCGAATGTGAGGAATCTCACTCCACGTCGGGACAAGATTTCTCGTTTCAGTCGAAATGACACAAAAGAGACGTACAGTACAACTCGCTGGGAATGACAAACAGGAATAATAAGTATCATCTATGAAACTTGCCATCTCCGGAAAAGGAGGCTCCGGTAAAACAACCCTCGCGGCAGCACTCGCCCTTCTCATCGCCCGGGAAGGCCGGAAGGTGCTTGCCGTCGACGCCGACCCGGACGCGAATCTCGCCACTGCACTCGGTATCCCCTCTTCGGAACAGGAAAAGATTGTCCCCATATCCCGTGAAGCAGCGTTGATCGAGGAGAGAACCGGTGCCGAGGTGAAGCAGTACAGCCAGATATTCAAACTCAATCCGGAGGTCTCGGACATCGCCGAAAGATTCGCCTACCGTCATCGAGGTGTAGCACTCCTCATCCTTGGTGCGGTCCCGCGCGGCGGCGAAGGATGCGCGTGTCCGGAGAGCACCCTCCTTCGCGCCCTCGTCACCGACCTCGTCCTGTATAAGGATGACGCGCTTGTGATGGACATGGAAGCGGGTGTCGAGCATCTCGGCCGGGCGACGGCAAGCGGCGTCGACAGTATGATGATCGTCGTCGAGCCTGGGCAGCGTTCCATTGACAGTACGAAGCGCATCCTCCGCCTGGCTCTCGATATAGGCCTTAAAGACATCCGCCTCATTGCGAATAAAGTCGCAGGGCCCGCCGATGAGAAGTTTCTTCGCGAAGCATTCCCGGAAAATAGATTCATGGGCTTCATCCCCTACCGTGAGGAATTCCGCCATGGAGACCGGGACGGGCATTCGGTCCTGGATGATTTGCCTCGCGACCTCATCCGTTGCTTCCTGGATGTCCTGAAAAAATTGGAGTCACCATTATGAGCAAAAGTAAACTCATTGCTGTCACCGGCAAGGGCGGGGTTGGGAAAACCACTGCGGCGGCGCTCCTCGTTATGCGCCTCATTCACAAGGGCAAGAGCCCAGTGCTCGCCGTCGATGCCGATCCCAACACCTGTCTCGACTCTGCCCTCGGAGTGAAGGTATTAAAGACCGTAGGCGGCCTCCGCGAAGATGCCAAAAGGTTCACCCAGGAAGGAAAGGTGCGCGGGATGGAGAAGAAGCGCTTTCTCGAATTCAGGATCGCGGAGAGCCTCGTAGAAGCCGACGCCTTTGACCTCATAGCCATGGGGCGCTCCGAGGGGCCCGGCTGCTACTGCTATGCCAACAATCTGCTCAAGGCAATTCTCAATGAGATGGTGGGGAAGTATCCTTACGTTGTTCTCGATAACGAGGCCGGCCTCGAAAATCTATCGAGGCGCATCGTCAATAAGGTTTCCCTTCTCGTCATGGTAACTGACCCCACGACACGAGGCTTCGAGACCGTCCGGAGACTCCACGCGATGACCGGCGAGATGGAGATTTCCTATTTGCATCTCGCCATCATCGTGAACCGCTTGCGGAGGCAGTCGCTCCCCGCGGGCGCAGAGGGCCTGAGGGCGGCAACCGGTGCCGATCTCATAATCGGCATCCCGGAGGATGAAGAAATATTCACCATCGCGGAGCAGAACGGAAATCTGAAAAACATCTCTGCCAACAATCCTCTCTTCACCGAACTGGACAAGATAATCGAAATAGTATAATGCAACAGTCAAAATGAAAAATGCGAATCAGCAAAAAAACTTTGCATTTTGAATTAATTTTCTATGACAAAGAAAGAACTTAAACCTCAAGACCGTGTCTGGGATAGGGCATCTCTCGAAGCGCTGATGAAAGCGGAGCGTGACTGCGTGGAAACCTGCTTTGCCCGCCTTGATGCCCAGCCGGCATCCTGCCGCTTCGGCCAGGAAGGCCTCTGCTGCCGCATCTGCTACATGGGGCCGTGCCGGATCACGAACAAGTCCCCCCGCGGCGTCTGCGGCGCTGACGCAGATACTATTGTCGCTCGCAATTTTCTCCGCGAGGTCGCAGGCGGGACAGCGGCACACTCCGACCATGGCCGTCATCTTGTTCTCCTCTTGAAGCAGGCGGCCGAAGGAAAAATCCCCGATTACGTCATACGCGACGAAAGAGCCCTCCGCCGAATAGCTGCAGGTTACGGCATCAAAGACAAAGGTCGCTCAAAGGAAGCGGTTGCCCTCGAACTCGCGGACCTTCTTCTCAAAGAATTCATGCTTCAGGAAGAGCCGCTGGCAACACTCCGTCTCTCTCCCGCCAAGCAGCAGGCTATCTGGAATAACAGAGCCGTTGCGCCGCTGGGGATCGATAGGATGGTCGTCGAATCTCTCCATCGAACCCATATGGGCGTCGATCATGACTACCGGAATGTCCTTCTCCAGGCCTTTCGGACGGCGCTCGCCGACGGCTGGGGCGGTTCGCGGATTGCAACGCAGATTTCCGATATCCTTTTCGGGACACCATCACCGGTGAGGAGTGACGCCAACCTCGGTGTGCTCGGAAAAGATACCGTCAACATCGTCGTCCACGGCCACGAGCCGGAAC
Source organism: Syntrophales bacterium (assembly GCA_035515335.1). Lineage (GTDB taxonomy): Bacteria > Desulfobacterota > Syntrophia > Syntrophales > UBA2185 > Fen-1135. The sequence goes on from DATJBN010000088.1 coordinate 13,158, forward strand.
TATCCGAGATGCTTGCCATCGCGAGCCGTGACCCTGAAGTACAGGCCTATGCGAAACAGGCGGGTGCAGGAGGGATTACGCTCGCCGGCATATGTTGCACGGCAAACGAGATACTCATGCGTCATGGCATACCAGTGGCAGGCAGTTTTCTCCAACAGGAGCTGGCCGTCGTGACGGGTGCCGTAGAGATGATGCTCGTCGATGTGCAGTGCTGTATGCCGAGCCTCCCCGAAATCGCGCGGAACTATCACACAAAAATCGTCTCGACTGCGGATATCGCAAAGACCGTCGGCACAACACACATAATATTGAACAGAGACAATCCGCTTGCAACTGCGAAGGTCCTCGTCCGCCGCGCGATAGACAATTTCAAGAACCGCGACCCGAAGAAGGTTGCGATCCCGGATGTCAAAAAGCCGCTTGTGGCGGGCTTCAGCGTGGATGCCATAAAATACATGATGGGCGGGCGATTCCGCGCCTCCTTCCGTCCGCTCAATGACGCGGTCATCCAGGGTAGGATCAGGGGCATTGTTGGAATCGTGGGCTGCAACAATCCGCGGACGCGCGTCGACGCATTCATAAACACACTCACACGCGAACTTATCGGGAAGAACGTGCTTGTCTTGAAGACCGGCTGCGCAGCAATCGCTTCCGCAAAGGAGGGAATGCTGAGGCCGGAGGCGGCGCTCGAGGCGGCTGGCGCAGGGCTCCGCGAAGTATGCGAGGCGATCGGGATGCCTCCTGTCCTTCACATGGGAAGCTGTGTCGACAACTCTCGCGTCCTCGAAGCGGGGACGGAGGTGGTTCGCGAGGGCGGACTCGGTGACAACCTCTCGCAGATTCCCGCTGTCGGCGTGGCGCCGGAGTGGATGAGCGAAAAGGCCGTTGCCATTGCCTGCTATTTCGTCGCCTCGGGGATCGACGTGATCCTCGGACATCCCTTCCATATCGGGGGCTCTGAGAATGTCCAGCGCT
>DATJBN010000089.1:0-3262 GCA_035515335.1 Syntrophales bacterium
CCCGAAGGCGCCCGGATAAGGCTCGGTCACGGCCCGGATGAGATTATAGATCCGAACCGCCCGCCAAGTCCAGTCAATGCGCCCGTCCTCCGGCTTCCGCCCGCTGTAATAGCTTCCCTTTGAGAGATCCTGCGGTATCCGTGGGGCCCTGCCTTCCCAGATGAGAGGCAGGACCTCCGCAAGCATTTCCTTCGCCGCCCCGCAGAGTTTGCCATACAGGGTCTTTGCGGTGTCTTCAAATTCTATTTCAACCGCCTTCTGCCCGACGATGTCACCTGCATCCGCTTTCCCGATCATATGATGGAGCGTGACCCCAGTTTGTTTTTCTCCGTTTACGATGGCCCAGTTCACGGGGGCTCTGCCCCGGTAAGCGGGCAGAAGCGATCCATGGAGATTATACGCGCCTGATGCCGGTATGTTCAAGATGTCCTTACTTAGCATATGCCGGAAATAAAAGGAAAAGATCACATCAGGAGCAAGATTCGAGACCTTCTCTTTCCAATCGGGCGTGTTCACATCCCGGGGACAGAACACGTCGATATGATTTTTATTCGCCCATTCAACAACAGAATCGAACCAGCAATTTTCACCAGGGTCGTCTTCATGCGAAAAAATCGCCGCGATATTAAAACCTGCTTCCTTCAGGGCTTCAAGTCCGCAAATACCCATATTGTGGTATGCAAATACAACGGCCCTCATTGCATCTGCCTTGTGCTTTCCGACGAGTGGACCTTCTCGATAACATACTCAGGCCTTTTTCTCACTTCGCTATAGATCCGCCCAATATACTCTCCCACTATGCCGAAGGCAAAAAACTGCAGACCCACAAAAACAAATAAAATGGCAAATAATGTAAATACGCCTTCAGCCGCCCACAGGGCGCCGTAAGCAAGTCTGGCAATGGCAAGGAATATGCCGAAGCAGACGCCGCCAAAAGCCATCCCTACGCCTCCGTACATAAGGAGCTTCATGGGCAGATCAGAGAATGACGAGACGAGGTCAAACTGAAGATTTATCAGCTTTCGCAGAGGATAGCTGGATGTTCCTCCGGCCCTCTCGTCGTGGGCGACCTCAATTTCGGTCACGCGCTTGCCAAAAAATGTCGCCAATGCCGGAATGAATGTTGCGTGTTCGTGGCATGCGATCATACGATCGACTACAGGGCGCCGGTAGGCTCGGAGCATGCAGCCCCAGTCCGTCATCCTGACCTTGGTAATCCTTCTGGCGATGATGTTGATAATCTTTGACGGGATAATCCTGAACATGGAATCCTTGCGCCCTTTTCTTATTGTGCCCACTACATCATAGCTGCCTGCTTCCATCACTGTCACAAGCTTCGGTATCTCTTCCGGAGGGTTCTGGAGATCTGCATCCAGCGTAATTATGATATCGCCTCTCACCACGGAAAATCCGGCAAGTATCGCCGCGTGCTGTCCGTAATTTCTGACAAGCTCTACAACCTTCACCTCTGGCTCACCGGTAAGGCCCTTCAATATTGAAAGAGAACCGTCGCGGCTGCCATCGTCGATAAAAATTATCTCATAGGACCTCCCCATGCCCTGCATTACCGGCCGGATGCGCTCCATGAGGATGCGCAGGTTCTCTTCTTCGTTGTAAACAGGAATGACCAGGGAAATCATCGGCTGTGAGCTCATGGGATTGTCCTCATTATTACAGATCGTTCACTCGCTTCTGCGCAGGCAACATGCCCTTGCAAGGCTGCTAACTTTTCAATATCTCTCTTATGGCTTCACAAACGTAGGATACATCATCATTCGACATGCCTGGAAACAAGGGCAGGGAAATTATCCTGTCTGCCGCCCGCTCCGTTTCAGAGAGCATGCCCTTCTTCGTTGCAAACTGCCTCCTGATATAAGTCAAGCGGTGGCACGCCGGGAAATGCAGACCATAACCAATATTGTACTCAGACAGTCTTTCCATGAAGACGTCCCGAGGCATGGACAGAATCTTTACGATGAACAGGTGCCAGGCATGAATATGGGAATATTCAGGCACTCCGGGCAATTCGAGGCCGCTTACATCTCTTAGCCCTTTCATATAGAGCCCCGCCAGTTCAGCCCTTCTGTGATTGATCTCATCCAGCCTCGCGAGTTGAGCAAGCCCCAAGGCTGCCTGCATATCGGGGAGATTGTATTTAAACCCCGGCAGATTGATATCGTACTCGGGGTTTCCCCCTCTTCCGTAACGTTTCCAGGCGTCCCTCTCGATACCGTGAAATCTTAAGAGCCTCAATTTGGCTTCCAGGGCGTCGTCTGCGTGTGTAATCATCCCCCCTTCACCAGTTGTTATGTTCTTTATGGGATGAAAAGAAAATATTGCTATATGGTGGAACCCTCCTGCGTGGACACCTTTGTAATAGGTGCCGACTGCATGGGCTGCATCTTCAATAATCAGAATATTGTTTCGCTTTGCTATTTCCAGAATCCTGTCCATATCAGCGGGAGCGCCTGCAAAATGAACGGGAATAATGGCCTTTGTCTTGCGGGTGATTCTCTTTTCTATAAGATCCACGTTGATGTTCAGTGTATCGTAATTGACATCGACGAAGATCGGCCTCGCTTTCAGCATGACAATCATATTTACAGTGGAGGCAAAGGTCATGGACGGTGTGACGATCTCATCCCCTTTCCCGATTCCCAAGGCAAGAAGTATAAGATGCATGCCGGCTGTCGCAGACGTCAGGGAAACTGCATGGGATGCCCCGGTCAATTCGCAGAATCTGTCCTCAAATGCCTTGCACGCCGGTCCGGTAGTAATCCATCCGGACTTCAGGCAGTCGACAACACCTTCAATCTCTCCCTCGCCAATGGAGGGTCTAGACAACGGCAAGAAATCTTGTCTGACTTTCATATCCAATCAGTCACTCATCTTTGAGATGCACGAGGCTATAATAACTATTATCCCACAGAACACGCAAAAAGGCTGTCTTTTTTTTGAGCTTTTCCACATCTTCGCGTTCCGCGACGCAGTAAATATCTTTCTTTTCATGACAAAGACTAAAAAACATTTCAGAATTGAGAAAATAACGATTCCTTTCCTCGAGAGGCAGTTTTTCTACTCCCGGTCTCAATTCGCCAATATCATCGACTACGGGTGTTCTCCTCTTACTGTAAAAATCTATGCCGTAAAGCGACATCCCGTATTGATAGACTTCCTCATCAGCGGGAACGTAATCGTTTATGACCCTGGCAATGGGATATGCAGATTTATAGGGCGTCAAGAATTGGGACATAGGGAATAT
>DATJBN010000090.1:0-3815 GCA_035515335.1 Syntrophales bacterium
AGGCCAAAACCACTGATGAAGATGAAGGGCGATGCGGTATAATAAGCCCCCAAACCTCCGAAGCACGCAGAGAGAAGGAGAACATATCCTATATAAGTTCGGTTTCCAAGGAAATCCCGGTAGGTCTTAAAGATAGAGATAATCGGGATACGGCGGGAGGAAGGGGAGGGGATGGTTTCCGTAAGGAGCGAGAAATTAAGCAGCCAGACCATTGCGTTAAATATCAGGAGTGACCAGAAAGTCCACTGCCATCTTAAATGTTCAGTAATGATACCACCGATGAAAGGAGCCACTGCCGGGGTTATTGATATGGCGGCCCCCAGCCAACCCATGAGTATCACCGTGCGATCCTCGGAAGATGCGTCCTGGATCATCGCCTTGCCTACAACGGGGGCAACTCCTGCACCAAATGCCTGGAGGGTTCTTCCCGCCAAGAGCATGGTGATGTCTGTAGCCATGGCGCAGAGGAGGGTGCCCATACCGTACACTTCTAAACCGCGGAGAATCATGAAACGCCTTCCCCACGCGTCCGAGAACGGGCCGGAGAAGAGATTGAAAAAGGCAAATCCGGCGAAATATACAGTGAGGGTCAAGGCCATCAAGGAAGGAGATATATTGAGGTCAGAGCCGATCCTTGGAATTGCCGGGAGGTAGAGACTTACGCCCAATTGCCCTACTGCAATGGAGGCGGCTATGAGAAAGACGAAGGAGCCGTTGCTTCTGGACGGAGACATATTCTATGGGAACCTCTTGATCTATAACGAGTGGTGTCTGATCTCATATGGCGCCAGCCTGCTATGACCCGCGGCTCACCGCGTGGCCGGATACCATCTTGTCCTGCCGGTAAGCCAATTCGGTATCCCGATTGTGTCTTTTCTAGCATCGTAATAATATGCGCTCCCTCTGAATGGATCAAACACCTGTATGATCGGGAACTCTATCACCCTCGTGTTCTCGAGTGTCAGCCCGTTCATCACTGCCGTGTTCTTCACGATCTCCCAGCACGCAGCCGCGTTCACCATAGAAACGAATATCTTGCAGTTTCTCGGCGGGAGCTCCCGGTTCTGTACCTTCGCGAGAGTCTCCGGATAGAGCTTTTCTGTCCTTCCCGGGAACATGTAAATCTTCATGTACTTTGGCACGAGGCCCCGGTAGTCGACATCCCGTGCATCAAGAAGCTCCGTGCCGAACTTTCCCACGCTCTCGATGGAGACATCGCTTTCATGGATTACCGTGCTTACAACCCAGCAGTTTGAGGTGCCCGGGCCGATCACCATCCGTTTCCGGAGGCGGTGGCAGACCCGTGCGATCACGAAGTTCGCCTCGGGGTCCGTTGTCCCCAGGGCGACAATGTCCACGCCGGAAACTATTCCCCCCATCCATTCCTCATCATTCCGTGTTACCTTCCTGCCATAGACAGTCACACGGCAGCCGGGATTGACCTTCTCTATATACTCCTTCCATGCCTCTGTTTTGGATCTGCCGACATATTCCGGCGTGAAAGGAAGGCGGTTCAGATTTGTCGCCTCAACCGCATCGTAATCCACAATAACAAACTGCTGGTAGCCTACCCGCAGGAGGTAGTCGAGGACCGCACCGTTTCCTCCTGCTCCTACCACAAGGACGCGCGTTCTTCCTATTGCGGAAATCAGTTCTTCCGTGAAATTGACAATGCCCTGCTGTCTATTGACAATATCTTCCCAGGTCATAAATACCCTCTCAATTAAGATTCCCTTTATGCTATCTCTTCTCTACATATATGTAATTCTCGGATTACTCATGAACCCTGGAGGCCACGGCCTGTCTCAAGTAGTCCATGAGGACGGCAACAGTATCAGAACCGGCATCGGAGAGGGCGTTCGCCTTTCTCGCGCCGAAATAATTCAGTTCGTCGGTAGTCATAGGCTTTCTGTTCCTGCGGATCCAGTCAACCATGGTCTCCGCCTCTTCATTCTGGAAGAACCAGCGGAAAAGATTTCTCTTGCCCTTCAAGCGGCTGTATCGCGCGGCATACCGGCTTTCCATCGTTTCCAGGTTCATACGCGTAAATACCACCTGTTCGCCAGTCTTCGGGCTTTGCCGCGATTCCGGCGAGACCTCGTCAAACAGAAGCATCTTTGAGTAAAATGCGGCATGATGGGCCATGACAGATGCGACAATGTCTGTATTATGGAACAGATGGGTAGCGGCAAGATGGACTAGTCTGTATAGATGCATCGTGAGATCGACGGCGATGTGGGCAATTTCGTCGTTAACGCCGAGCGAAAATATCTCGCTGAGCTGCCGCCCGGCCTTTCTTAAAACTGCGAGCTGCTCGGGAAAGATGATATCTGCGGGCAGCCCCAGCCGGGAATCGGGAACGATGCTGATTGTCCCCGCTGCCTGCCCGGCTTTCGTGGCGAGAAAGGTCAATGTATAGGGATGCAGGTGATGGATGGTGCACCACAATTCGCCGCTCGACCTCAAAGCGTATCCTTTGCCCAGGTAGATGTCATGGACGAGCCTGAATGCCTTTTCACGCAGTGCCTGCGTGTTTGCGACAACAATGCTCCAGTCATTCTTCGGTCCGAACATGTATTCATTCGCGTTAAGTAATCTTTCGGCCAGGGCGCTTTCTCCTTTAGAACTAAGCTTGTCTTGTCATAATACCGTATAAGAAAGGGGTTTGTATGTCAATATAGGTGTCACGGAAAGCAGTGTGCAGGATTTTCATTGACAGACAGAAACCTCCTGGTATACTCACTCCAACGAGTAAAACGGAATTTTCAATTGAGAAGGAGGAAATATGCGTATAGTAAAAGTCATAACTGTCATTTCTGTGGTATTGTTTGTTATTTCCGGTGTAGCCTTAGCCCAGCAGATGCCGAATCCCTATGGCCCGAACATAAGCCTCGCGACTGCTAAGAAGGTAGCTGCCGCAGCGGCGGCGGAAGCTATGAAGATAAAGATAAACGTCGTCATCACCGTTGTGGATACGGGCGGCAATCTTATCTATCTCGAACGATTCGATGTAGTCCAGTACGGCAGTATCGATGCGGCGCTCCACAAGGCCAAGTGCTCCGTTGCCTATAAGAGACCAACGAAGGCATTTGAGGATACAATCGGGAGCGGAAAGACGGCGTATCTGACCCTGGACGGCATAAGCGCAATTGAAGGCGGTGTGCCGATCATTCAGGACGGCAAGATCATAGGCGCGATAGGCGTCTCCGGCGGTTCAGCAGCACAGGATGGCCAGGTGGCGACGGCTGGAGCCAAAGTAATTAAATAACAGCCAAGGTCTCGCGAGAGCCTTCGTTATTCTTAAACCATCAGGGGAGGTCCATTGAAGGTCCTCCCCTTTTGTTTTTTCAACAACCGGAAGGGGGATTTGGCGACGTATTGCTCTTGAGGTATATCACGAACGTCTTAATGGCAGTTTACCGTTAGCTTTATTGAGAAGGCGGGCAATATCCCTTTCAAGCTGATCGAAACAATCCATCAATTCCTTGGCTTCATTCGTCAAGTGCATGCCGTGTTTTACGCTGTCCATCTCCACAAGCTTTATCCCCAGCCTCTCCTCGGATGCCCTGATTCTCCCCCATGCCGCCCTGTAAGACATTCTCAATTTCTTCGCTGCTGCGTTGAGGCTTCGGCATTCTTGGACAGCTTTGAGAAGCCCATCGCGGCCCGGACCAAAGATAACACGGCCATCTCGCTCCAGCCATAATTTGTGTTTGATTTCCATTGTTCTATCTCCGTAGGCGAAAGGGAGGATGCAAAGGATATTTTTGCAAAATTAACATGATAGAATCTTTCGTAGCAAGTTATTTAAATTC
>DATJBN010000091.1:0-4834 GCA_035515335.1 Syntrophales bacterium
TCAGTCCACGTATAGAAATACATCTTGTCATTGTCCATGGTCTTCGTCGGGGTACCGAATTCAAGCATTACCTCCGCCTTTGTAGTCTTGCCGTCGATGATGCTTTTTTTCACCTTTGCTTCATCGATATCGGCGCCTTGCCTCACGCTCTTCATACCGCATGCGGAAATGGCAACCACGATACACAACACGCCAACGAGCAGGGAATATTTTTTCATCGTACGCTCCTTTCGGTTTCTCTTGACCAGTATTCCTACCTCAGAGTGTTCGCGATTTCAAGCACTAAAGAAAACCAACATAAGGCCTGCGCGGCCTTCGTGAGATGGTTCAGCCTCCAATCCTGGCCAGGGAGACCTCTCCTTCCTTCTTGATATAATCGGAAAAACTCCCCGTGAGTATTCGTTTTAACAGGTCCTTGCTCCAGGGCGCAGTAACACTCCCGAGGGCGCGGACGGACAGTACCTCTTTCATCGTCTTGGGCGGATACACCCTGCTCACCGACTTGACCTCCGGGTAGAAGAACTGGACATATCCCTTCCGGATATTCGGTCCGTAAACGTTAATCGTTACTGCCGTATCTTTGCCGTAATTTTCCATCCTGTGAATCCCTTTATTGAGCGGGAGTACATACGTCGTGTCACCCGGTTTCAAGACCACCGATGAAACATCCTCCAATTCCGCGTATCCTTCCCTGCTGCCGTCGTCGAGACGCACGTACTTGCGTTCCCCGACATGTCCGATAAGGCTGCCAATGATTCCCCACGCTCCATGATCATGAATGGTATCGAAGACGCCCGGTTCCCATATGTAGCAAAGGATAAGAAAGGAGCGGTCGGGACTCCTGTAAAGTGTGATTTCATTGGTCCAGATACCCGGCCTCAGGGTTGCCGAAAATTCCTTGTCGAAGAGGATTTTCTCTATTACGCCGCCGAACCACTCGCTGCTGCTCATAAGCTCGCCCACGAGCGCGCGGCCTTTGCTTGTCAGGACCGTCTGGTCCGGTTTTCCCTTGAGAAGATCATTCATTCCCGCGCAGAACTGTTCCAGATTCGCAACTGTCACTTTTATTTCTCCATTTTTTTATCATCTGCATCCGTGTTGGATCGGGCCTCAACCTTCGTCCTCGGGAGCCCGTGTTTGCGTATGTGAGTCCACGACCTGTATGCGGGGTCGTCGGGATTCATGGCAAGAGCCTCGGCCTCTTTTAAATATTTTGTCCTCATTCCTTTCTGTCTGTAGAGCTTTCTGTCCTTGCCGATGGGGCATACCTTGGTGCATACGCCGCAGGGATAGCATCCTTTCTTTGTCAGCTCCTCCGCCATTCCGATGCACGCCATCTTATCATAGTCGGCTATTATCCTGTCCCCGCGCATCGTGAGGGCCTTCTTGGGACAGCACTCGCAGCAGAGCCCACACTTAATGCACAGATCTTTTTCCTGAAGAGGGTCCGGCTCTATCTCCGCTTCCGTGAATACCGACACAAACCTTACCCTGGGTCCGAATTCCGGTGTGAGAAGGCAGTGGCTTGCGCCGATTGTGCCCAAGCCGGCGTATTTGGCGGCCATGACGTGGCTGAACGCGGCCCGGGGCTCATCCCTTAAGGCCTTGAGGCTGGCATATACATCACGTCCGAAAAAGAAGGAGGCGTGTCCCAAACGGTTGAGGTGGCGCGTGAGATCGTAGGCCAACAAATCGAGCTTTCTGTTTGACGTGCGGTAGAGCTCCTTGTGAAGGACGGAAGGCGTCGTCTCAACGACAGGGAGAGGCATCTCGATGCCGATGACGATGACCGTCCGCGCCGGCGGCCACAGGGCTTTCGGGCGAAAATCCGGCGGCACCTCTTTCGCATCGTCCCAACGATCGACTGACGCAAATCCAACAAGGTCGGCCCCCCGGTCCTCCAGAAATTTTCTGATGCGATCTTTAAGTCCCTGGCCGGAGGCATGCTTATTTTCGCTCTTTTCCATAGAGTTTATTTATAGCCGATTTTGGACTGAAAGTAAAAACCAATCGGGTTTGAACAATTGCAGGCGCATGGTTCCTGATGCGTAGATCACGGGACATGCAGAGATTTTGTGACAGGGTTATTTGCCAAGACTCCTATGGGAGAAATTCTCTCTCTACAGACGGACTGATTTGAGATGTTTACCGATTATCTTGTCATGACGAGCTTTTGTTCTTCCCTGGGAACGTACCACTTGATGAAGTTGTAACCGATTCCAAGCGGTGCCGGCTTGATGCCGTGAAAACGTGCATGGATGATGGGTAGCGCGTCCGGTACATACAGGAAGGTATAAGGCTGATCTTCAGCCAGTATCTCCTGTATCCTGTCGTAGTATATCTTCCTTTCCTTCTGATCGAAGGTGCTCCTCCCTTTCTCTATCAGCCTGTCAACCTCTTCATTTTTGTACGAGATGAAGTTCAACTCCTGAGGACCGGTCTTACTGGAATGCCAGACGTCGTATATGTCGGGATCAAGAGGAATGGTCCATCCCAGGATCGTTGCATCAAAGCGTCTCTTATTGATGAAGTCGTTCACGAAGGCAGCCCACTCGAGAACCCTGATCTTGACCTTGATGCCCACCTCGGCAAGACGCCGCTGGATGATCTCGGCGCATTTCGCTCGAGTCTCGTTTCCTTGATTAGTGATGATCTCAAAACTGAAAGCCCTGCCGTCTTTATCAAGAATACCGTCACCGTCCGTGTCGCGCCACCCGGCAGCGGCCAGAAGCTCTCGCGCCTTTTGCGGATTGTAGGGATAGGTCTTCACATTGGGGTTGTAAACCCAGGTACCGGGCTTATAGGGGCCGGTGGCAACCTTGCCCAGCCCCAGAAGTATGCCCTCTATGATTTCGTCCTTATTGATTGCGTAAGCTATCGCCTGCCTTACACGTTTGTCCGCAAAGAGCGGATTCGTGAGATTATAGCCCAGATAGGTGTATGAAAATGAGAGATACCTGTACTTATTAAAATTCCTTCGGAAGAGTTTGTTCTCGGTCTGCCTCATGTACTGAAGCGGTGTCAGGTTCATGCGGTCAATACCGTCCGCACGCAGTTCCAGAAACATGGTCGCCGTATCGGGTATGATCCGCATGATGTAACCGTCGATATAGGGCCTGCCTTCGAAGTAATCGAAGTTCGACATTAGGACTATCTTCTGGCCAGGCGACCACTCCTTGAATAAGTATGGGCCTGTTCCCACCGGATGGCGAATCAGGGGAGAAGTCGTTATGTCTTTTCCTTCGAGGATATGCCGCGGAAGGATCGATGCACCCCAGCTCATGAGCGCCGGCGCGAATGGCCTGTCGTAGGTCACCCTGAACGTATGGTCGTCGAGCACCTCCGCCTTTTTAACCTTCAGAAAATCGCCGGAATACGCAGTGGGGGTCTTGGGGTCAATTGTCACCTTGTATGTATACATGACGTCGTGCGCGGTAAAGGGATGACCGTCATGCCATCTGACGCCCTTCCGGAGGTGAAACGTTATGACAAGACCGCCGTTGCCAACATCCCAAGATTCTGCAAGGTCTCCTACAATGTTCAGGTCTTTGTCATATTTGACGAGTCCGTTAAACACCAGCCCCGAGATTTCGTGAGACGTATTGTCTGAGGAAAGTATCGGAATCAGGTTGCTCGCATCGCCGATTGATCCTTCAACGAGTATGTCTCCATATGCGGGCCCCAGGTCCGGCCAGCTACCGGCAGTGCCCGCTTCGTCCTTCCCTCCGCACCCCGGGACGGCGAGGGAGACGGCTACTATCGCGAAAAGCAGATATGCACGACTGTTCATGAAGGAAAGGGTACAGGATACATGATTCCATTTCAACGAAATTCTCCGCTCTTTTGAACTTGACACATCAATGCCTCTACCTTATAGTTTACTCGCTCGCGCATTTATCCATATAAGAAGTCTAGGTCTCATCACAAGCGCAGCGTCTCCAACGAAACCGCGGGCATGCCGGAAGATGAACTCCAGACTAGATCACTACAGGCGCAAACTCGAAAGACCCCATCTTGTCCTTGCAACAGGATGGGACATAGTTTTCGATGCAATAAAGAACTTCCAGGCCAACGGCAACACCAATCAGGCGGCGGCTATCTCTCTCTACGCCATGCTGTCCTTCATTCCCCTCTTCATACTCACCATGCTTGTGGCAGGCTACGTCTTCAGTTCGCATCCAAACATTCAAAACGAGGTCATTGAAAAAATCCGGGGCTTGCATCCGTACTTCTCAGAGACCCTCCTCGCACAGCTGGGACCGCTGGAACAGAAGAAGCAACTCCTAGGATGGGTTGGGATCATAAGCCTTATATGGTCGTCAGCCATGATCTTCAGCGCCATCGAGACGGCACTGAACATGACCTTCCGGTCCAGGGGCCGGCGAAATTATGTGGTCTCCAACCTCCTCGCCATCGCCATGATTCCTATGGGGTGGGCCGTCGGCGTGGCCAGCGTAGGAATTACATACATGTCGACAACTATTGTGAAGCAGTCTGCCCTTTTCAGGGATGGTTTCATGATTCTGCCTTTCCTACACGGTGTTCTTTTCAGCAATGTGTTGCCGTTCTTACTGACCGTTGCCTTCTTCACCGTTGTCTACAAAATAATCCCCACGGGAAAGGTAAAATTCGGCGCTGCCCTTATCGGGGCTGCAATCTTCGCGATCTTGATGGAAGTTGCCAAGCACTTCTTAAATTGGTACATGTCCGACGATACCAAGTATAATGTGATTTTCGGTTCTCTGGAGACGGTGGTTGTCCTCGTCCTCTGGGTCTTTTACATTGCCTTGATACTGCTTTTTTGTGCGGAGCTCATTTCCTCCTATCAGCGAAG
>DATJBN010000092.1:0-5078 GCA_035515335.1 Syntrophales bacterium
GTTCCTATCCCCATAGTCCCTTACAATATCCCGAGCAGGACGGGTGTCAACCTCCTGCCCGAGACGGTGGCGAGACTTGCGAAGATAAAAAATATCGTGGGAATCAAGGAGGCATCCGGTTCCTTAAAGCAGATGCAGGATGTGATCAACCTCTGCGGCGACAAATTTGACGTCCTTTCAGGGGACGACTTCTTCACGTTCCCTCTTATAGCAATCGGGGGGAAGGGCGTGGTCTCCGTTGTCTCGAACATAGTGCCCGCCGATATGGCGGCCATGGTCGATGCATTCAACGCTGGCGATATCAAAAAGGCGCAGGCCTGGCATCGCAAGCTTGTCCCGCTGATCGACGCCCTCTTCATTGAGACCAACCCGGTGCCTGTCAAGGCGGCGCTTTCCATCATGGGGAAGATCGAGTATGACGTTCGACTTCCGATGTGCAAGATGTCGGACGCGAATTTCGATAAACTGAAGGCCGCGATGAAGAAGTACGGGGTCATCTGATTTCGTGGGAAGAAAGTTCTTCTAAACTTGAGGAGATTGTCATGATCAAGGCCATTGTCAGCGGCGCCGGCGGCAGGATGGGGGGAAGGATAATAAGCCTCCTCTCCCAGGAGCAGGACATCAAGCTCGCGGGTGCGGTCGAGCAGAAGGGACACCCCACAATAGGCCTGGATATTGGCGAGAGGCTCGGACTTGGAAAGACCGGCGTCTTCGTTGACGACAATCTCCGTGCGTGCATCGAAAAGGGAGACATAGTCATCGACTTCACCCACCATGAGGTGTCGATGAACCATCTCGAGATCGCACGCGAAAAAAAGCGCGCCATAGTGATCGGCTCAACCGGCTTCACGCCTGAGGAGATGGAGACGGTGCGGAAGGTCGCCGCGGGGACGCGCTGCGTTCTTTCTCCCAACATGAGCATCGGCGTAAACGTCATGTTCAAGGTCCTGGAATACGTGGCGGGTATCCTGGGAAGGGATTACGACGTGGAGATAGTGGAGGCACATCACAACCTGAAGAAGGACGCCCCGAGCGGGACTGCGATGAGGATGGCGCAGATTATCGCGGAGAGGCTGGGGCGCGACCTTACGAAGGTCGGTGTATATACCCGTAAAGGAATAGTCGGCGAAAGGACGAAGGCCGAGATCGGCATTCAGACACTCCGGGCCGGTGACATAGTGGGCGAGCACACAGTGATGTTCGGCGGCATCGGCGAGAGGCTCGAGTTCATTCACCGTGCGCACAGCAGGGACAACTTTGCGCGGGGCGCGATACTAGCCGCGAGGTGGCTCGTAAGTCAGAAGAACGGCCTCTACGATATGCAGGATGTCCTGGGCATGAGAGGGAAGTGACTTCAAGTGCACGCCGAATCGATTGATGACGCAAGCGGTGTCATCTCCTTCATCGGCATAGGGTCAAATCAGGGCGACCCTGCCGCAAGATGCAACGAGGCTTTTTCACGCCTGTCGCAGGCGGGCGGCATAAAGCTCCTTCGCAAGTCGTTGCTTTACCGGAGCGAGCCGGTTGGATTCAAAGAGCAGGATTGGTTTATAAACGTCGCTGCCGAGATAAGAACCAGGCTCGATCCACACGGATTCCTGGCGGAGCTGCAAGGGATCGAGAACAGCATGGGCCGGGTAAGAGGCGAGAAATGGGGCCCCCGCGTCATCGACCTCGACATTCTTCTCTACGGCCAAGAGATAATAGAGGATGATGACCTCATCATTCCTCATCCGGAACTTCACAGGCGCCGCTTTATGCTCGAACCTCTGTTTGAGCTCGCGCCGTACGCAATACATCCGGTGTTCGGAATTTCCGTACGCGGATTGATGGAGAGACTAGAAGATGGAAGCAAGGTTTATCCGTATCGTGCAGGTAAGAAGCAATGCTTAGCCTGATCCGGTTTGCAATCCTCTGTTTTTTTATTTACCTTCTCTACAAGCTGGCCAAGTGGATTATACTCTCGGCCGGGATCAAGGGGCCTGATGAGACGCAGCATCGGGTGCCCGTGGCAAAAGGCGAGGACCTTGTCGAAGATCCTTACTGCCATACATATGTGCCGGTCAGCCAGGCCTTCAGGGCCTCGATCGATGGGCACGACGTCTTTTTCTGCAGCAAAGAGTGTTTTGAAAAATACATATCGGAAAAATCAACAAAGAAAGCTCAGGGGGCGGCATGAAATTTTTCATTGATTCTGCAAACATCAGGGAAATCAGAGAGGGTATCGGCCTGGGGATGGTGGACGGTGTGACCACCAATCCTTCGTTGATCGCTAAGGAGAAGAGGGGATTCGATGAAGTCGTAAAGGAGATCCTTGAAACAGTGGACGGGCCTGTGAGCCTCGAGATCGTGAGTACTGCGGCGAAGACGATGGTCCGCGATGGCAAAAAGCTCGCAAAGCTGGGAGAGAACGCCGTGATAAAAGTCCCGATGACAACAGAGGGGTTGAAGGCCACACGGATATTCGCGGACAGCGGGATCAAGGTGAACCAGACGCTGATCTTTTCCCCTATCCAGGCGCTGATGTCGGCAAAGGCCGGCGCCGCCTATGTCAGCCCCTTCGTGGGGAGGCTTGATGACATCTCACATGACGGGATGGCGCTCGTCGAGCAGATCATTAGCATCTTCAACAACTACGGTTTTGAAACGGAGATCATCGTGGCGAGTATCCGGCATCCTCTGCATGTACTCGAGGCGGCCCTCATGGGCGCCGATATTGCGACCATCCCTTTCAGCGTTATAGATAAACTTGCCAAGCATCCGCTTACGGACAAAGGCATAGCGGCCTTCCTCGCGGACTGGAAGAAGATACCGAAGAACGAAAAATAGGCATGGACGCGTTTTCATGAATGACCGCATGAGAGAATCTTCCGACCGGCTGCCGGGCATGCTGGAAAGGGGTAAGCTGCTTAACGTCCCCAACACGGTTACCCTGCTCCGCATTACGGTCATTCCCGTGTTATTTTTTCTCCTCTTGGCTCCCGGCGAGTTGGGGAGTCTCATAATTGGAGGCCTCTTTATCCTGGCGGCTCTTACCGACCTCCTCGACGGTTATCTCGCCAGGAGGTACGGGGCCGTCACGGTGATGGGACAATTTCTGGATCCCATTGCCGACAAGCTCATCGTGAACACTGCGATGATCCTGATGATCCCGATAGGCCGCATCTCCGCCTGGATTGTTGCAGTTATCATCATCAGGGATTTTGTCGTTGACGGCATCAGGGCGATCTCACAGTCAGAGGGTCATATAATTCAGGCGAGCAGGCTGGGAAAACGAAAAACCCTCTGTCAGGTATTTGCCGTATCCGCCTTGATGATTCACTATCCTCTTTTTGGCGCGGACGCGCATGCCGTGGGCACTGTGATACTCTACATCGCCCTTGTGATGTCCCTCTGGTCCGGCGTCGACTACTTCATAAAGTTTTACGAGAAGATACTCAAAGGATAATGCCGGATGGCAAACACCAAAAAAATAGATTATTCGCTCCTCGATAATCCGATGATTTCGTCCTCGCTGTTTTATCCCCGTTCCGAATGGGGCGGAACCCTCGACGATGAATCAGTGGAATCGATTCTTGTCCCTGTTGAGAACGGTATTGTAGTTGGCGCCAGGTTCCACATGGCGGGACCGGACGCGGCAACGATCCTATTCTTCCACGGCAACGGCGAGATTGTTGCCGACTACGACGAGTTCGGGATCGTCTACAACGACATGAGCATAAATTTCTTTCCGGTGGATTACCGCGGCTACGGCCGCTCCACGGGAACGCCGACGGTCACTGCGTTGATGTGGGACTGCCACACGGTCTTCGCCTTCATGAAAAACATGCTGAAGGATAAGGGATACAAAGGCCCTGTCGTTATCATGGGAAGATCGCTGGGGAGCGCCCCGGCCCTTGAGCTTGCGTCCTGCTACCGCGATGAGATCGACGGTCTAATCATCGACAGTGGGTTCGCCTATGCGGGTCCCCTCCTGGGTCTCTTTGGGATCGACCTTCGCTCGCTGGGGATAAGCGAGGAGCAGGGGTTCAGCAACCTGGAAAAGATGCGCCATTTCGACAAGCCCACGCTTGTCATACACGCTGAGTTCGACCACATCATCTCGTTATCGGAGGGAGAGCTTCTCTTTGGAGCATGCCCTGCCCGTGAGAAGAGATTTGTCAAGGTCGAGGGGGCCAATCACAACGACATATTTGTCCGCGGGCTTGCCCAGTATCTGAAGGCCGTAGAGTGGCTCGTCGAGAGGGCAGAGGGCGGGAGACAAAGTGACAGTGAGCCCTGATTTTTTGTTGACAAGCCGATTCAATCTGATATAGGAAAAAACACTAATGAGCGGGCGTAACTCAGGGGTAGAGTGCCACCTTGCCAAGGTGGACGTCGACGGTTCAAATCCGTTCGCCCGCTCCATTTATTTGGCGGCATAGCCAAGTGGTTAAGGCAGCGGTCTGCAAAACCGTTATCCATCGGTTCGAATCCGATTGCCGCCTCCAGTAAAATCAAAAGGGTTAGCGATTTCGCTACCCCTTTTTTTGTCTGAAATCGCCTGCAGGGTGGGCGGGGAGTGCAGATGGTACCATGGATATCGGCAAAGAAGTTTCTTGCAAAGAAGAAACAGTCGATGCAGGCTATGTGAGGACTTGATGGTAAATCAGGAGAGTCATAGATGATAAAACATTCTTAGCCAACACGCGGAGAGTTCTTTCGATAATTGATGAGAATATTGGTGGCAGCAGCTGTCGTGATCCAAGCCTTCGAAATAGAGTATCCGGGGCTCTCTTCGATATTGCCAAGGAACATGCCGGATCAATTATCATTGTGTTTGAGGAAAAATATTACGCTTCCGGATATCCTCTCGTTAGGCCACTGATCGAAACATTTGTCAGGGCTTCATGGATACAGCATTGTGCAATTGACGATGAAATTCAGAGGACAATGGAAGACGACAAGTTTCGGCTGACTCTTCAACAGATGCTCACACGCGTGGAACAGAAAAGGCAATGGACTAGTACTTTAACACAATGTTTGAACTCTGCGTTAAATACAATGCACAGCTGTACTCATGAGGGAACTCAAATAAT
>DATJBN010000093.1:0-3768 GCA_035515335.1 Syntrophales bacterium
TAACTGGTCCGACCCCGATGAAACGAAGAAGACCCTCATCGGGTTGTTCAACGGGTCAATGAAGGGACGGACCATGTATGTCATCCCCTTCAGCATGGGACCCCTCGGCTCTAATATCGCCCATATCGGCATTGAGATAACCGACTCGCCGTATGTAGTCTGCAACATGAAGATCATGACGCGCATGGGCAAGGCTGTTCTTGATATCCTGGGAAAGGACGGGAACTTTGTCCCCTGTCTACACTCTGTCGGCAAACCTCTTAAGCCAGGCGAGAAGGACGTGCTGTGGCCCTGCAATAATGACCACAAATATATCGTCCACTTTCCTGAGACAAGAGAAATCTGGTCCTTCGGCAGCGGCTACGGCGGAAACGCCCTGTTGGGAAAGAAATGCTTTTCACTACGCATAGCCTCGGTTATGGCGAGAGACGAAGGATGGATGGCCGAACACATGCTGATATTAGGCCTTACATCCCCGAAGGGTGTGAAACGCTATATTACCGGCGCCTTCCCAAGCGCCTGCGGCAAGACCAATCTTGCCATGTTGATACCGACAATTCCCGGATGGAAGGCACAGACCGTGGGAGACGATATTGCCTGGATGAAGTTCGGCGCTCACGGAAAACTCTACGCCATCAACCCTGAATACGGTTTCTTCGGCGTTGCTCCGGGGACATCGATGGAGTCCAATTTAAATGCCATGCTCAGCATGACCAAGAATTCGATTTTTACCAATGTCGCATTAACGCCTGACGGTGATGTCTGGTGGGAAGGAATGACAAAGGAAAAGCCCGAGAAACTCATTGACTGGAAAGGGCAGCCCTGGACGCCCGCATCCGGCCGTGACTCATCACATCCCAACGCGCGCTTCACCTCCCCAGCAGGCCAATGTCCTGTCATTGATCCAGCGTGGGAGGATCCTAAAGGCGTTCCTGTCTCCGCGTTTCTGTTCGGTGGCCGGCGGGCTACTGTGATACCTCTCGTGTACGAGGCCTTCAGCTGGCAGCACGGCACATTTATGGGATCAATCGCCAGTTCGGAAAAAACCGCAGCGGCGGCGGGAACCGTCGGTGATGTGCGGAGAGACCCTTTCGCAATGCTGCCTTTCTGCGGCTACCACATGGGCGACTACTTCAAGCACTGGCTCGACATAGGAAAGAAGACGGACGCGATAAATCTCCCCAGGATCTTCTATGTAAACTGGTTCCGCAAAACGTCAGACGGAAAGTGGTTATGGCCGGGCTACGGTGAGAACAGCCGCGTCCTCAAATGGATCTGCGAAAGGATCGACGGGACAGGAAAGGCCGTGGAGACACCCATCGGTTATGTACCTGCACCTGGTGCAATCGATCTTTCGGGCATTGACGTGTCAGACCAGGATATGGCTGAACTTCTTAGAGTCGATGTCAACGCCTGGCTCCAGGAGGTGGAAAGCATAAAGAAACATTACAGTCAATTCGGAGACAGGCTGCCTCAAGGTCTCAGAGCCGAATTAAATGCTCTTGAGCAGAGACTGTTAAAACAGAAAAAGTGATTTCACTGGTCGTCTCGCCTCTCTCGCTCTGATGAGAGAGGCGCGTAGACAGTGCAGCCGCATTCATAAGGTCGAGAGCAACGAATTTACTTCTTGCTTTCCGGGTTATCCGGACCTCTATAAGTCCATGCCATGGTTTCCAAAACCACGAAGAAATGCGCCAAATGCGGCGCAGAGATGCAATGTTACCGGAATCCTTTTCCCACAGTGGATATCATCATAGAACTCGATAACCAAGGCATCATTCTCATTTCACGCAAAAATTATCCCTTCGGATGGGCCTTGCCGGGCGGCTTTGTCGACTACGGGGAATCACTCGAAGACGCCGCCATCAGGGAAGCGAAAGAAGAGGCGGGGCTCGACGTAAAATTGATCGGGCAGTTTCATACATATTCCCGGCCGGACAGAGACCCCCGTCACCACTCGATATCAACTGTCTATATTGCAAAGGCGAGCGGCACACCGCGTGCTGCTGATGACGCCAAGGAGGTGGGCATATTTACGAAGGATGCCCTTCCCTCGCCTATCGCATTTGATCACAAAGAAATATTGGATGCTTACTTCAGCTCCCGGGGATGATGACTCGTGAAGCACCATGTGACCTGTAACGAAGCACTTTGCCGCATCATGACAAATAGAGCGCGTCATACAGTCCCGACGTGCGCATGATGCGTCTTGATATGGCGGTACGGAAAATACCCTCAGCCCCCCATATCTCCACGTTTTTTTTCGCCCTGGTAATTCCCGTGTATATAAGCTCCCGGGTCAGCACAGGAGAATCATTATCAGGAAGGATAAGAAGGACGCTCTCAAACTCTGATCCCTGGCTCTTATGAACCGTCATAGCGAAAACAGTTTCATGCTCGGGTAACATTACAGGCGGGAGCTTCCTGATGTTGCCGCCTGCATCCCGGAAGAATGCGCGCAATTCCTTGCCCTGTCCATAGTCAGGAAGGATGACGCCGAAATCTCCGTTGAACAACCTCAGGTTATAATCGTTGCGCGTAATCATGATCGGCCGTCCGCTGTACCATCGTCCCTCCGGTCTTATAAGGTTTGCCTCCCTGAGAACACGCTCAACAATCCGGTTCAGGGTAACCACGCCAAACGGGCCTTGTCTTACGGCGCAGAGGATGCGAAACTCTTCAAAGAACTCGAAAATAAGCTCTGAATAGTTATGTAAATCTATTCCTTGTAAATAATTGCTAAACCTTTTGTTTATTACTTTTCTCAACGCTGACACCATGGCATCAGACCCCCGCACATCGGCCCAGGAGACATCGCCGTACTTGTCCGACCTCAAAATCTCTACGGCACCCTGGCTGTTGCCAGCATTTACCTCCTTACAAGCCCTGCTGATCCCCGTATCCTTTTCAAAGCGATAGTTCTTCTTCAACTCCACAATTGAGTCTTGTATACCGGGCACGCTCTCGGCATCTGAACCCGAAATAGCCTGTCCCGTGATAGTCTTCAGAGTGCTTATGAAGTCAATTGAATAAGGTTTCGGCGACCCTATTCCACAGATATCGCCCAGGACAGCCCCGGCTTCTACAGAAGAAAGTTGATCTCTGTCTCCCAGAAGAATCAATCTTGCTTCCGTGGGCATTGCCTGAACAAGTTTGGACATGAGAGGCAAATCGACCATGGACGCCTCGTCTATAACAACCACGTTAAATGGAAGAGGGTTGTCCTTGTTGAATCGAAAATAGGGAGAATTTTTCAAACTGCCAAGAAGGCGATGAATAGTTGTTGCAGTGTCAGGGATGGCGGCCTTGACGGCATTGGTCGACGCAAATCCTTCTTTATTTTTCCTGAGCGACTCCTGGAGACGGAACGCAGCCTTTCCCGTTGGGGCGGTCAGCGCGATCCTCAGTTCTATGCCTTTCGACTGCTCTAAGAGAAGGGCCAGTACCTTTCCCACGACTGTTGTCTTGCCCGTTCCGGGACTTCCCGATATCACGGAAAATCTATTCAGGAAGACAGTGACGGCGGCAATCTTTGCCCAGTCCGTATCCCCGTCATCATCCGGACGCGGAGGAAATAACCTCGATAGACTCTCTCTGAATGAGAGGATATCCGCGCCTCCAAGATTAAGCTGACTTTTCTTATCTTCTGTATTCCGGATACGGCCTTTGATAAAATCGGCAAGCGTCCTTTCATAGTCCCAATACCGATAGAGATAGAGGCGCGCCCGATTATCCAGGATGAGGGGTTTATAGTCGCCCGGTCTCCCC
>DATJBN010000094.1:0-6522 GCA_035515335.1 Syntrophales bacterium
ACCTTTGCACTTCAATATGTCTGATCCAACTCTTGCTCTGCCCTGCAAGCATGACTCAAGGGCATTATTTATATATGAAACTTAATATGACGAAAACAGTAAGTCAAGGATTTTTTTATTTTTTTTGGATATGGCGTTTTATTTCATAAGCTTAGGAGTCTTCATCGAGCGTTTTTATGCAGTCTTTGCTGCTATTTTCCTTTCTGTGATAAAGGCCTTAAGCCTATTCGCCACGTGTTTCTCTTCCCTTGTATTTGTACTGCCCTCGGTCTGACCGTCGACGAGGCCCCTCAAGTCCCCAACGATATTCTTCAGGTATTTTGCCTGGGTGTTCATTTCTGCCGAGGCGCCGGAATATTGTTCCGCACTGGCTGCATTCAACTGCACAACTTTATCCATTTCCATCACGGCATTATTTATCTGGTTTATTCCCTGTGACTGTTCCTCGGATGCAGCAGCTATCTCGCCTACAAGCTCCGTCACTTTTCTGGCAATCTGACGATTGCTTGACAGCTCGGTATTGATTTCCTCAAAGAGTTTGGATGCCTCCTGTATCTTGGCTACGGAGCCGGCGATCAGGTCCGCCGTATTCTTCGCCTCCTCTGCGGACCGCATGGCGAGGTTCCGCACCTCATCGGCCACGACTGCAAAGCTGGCGCCCATTTCGCCGGCCCTGGCCGCTTCCACGGCGGCGTTTAAGGCAAGCAGGTTCGTTTGAAAGGCGATTTCGTCGATTGTCTTGATGATCTTGGCCGTTTCCGCGCTCGCCTCGACGCTCGCATTGATCACCTCCTGCATCTGATTCATCTTGTCTGTTATCGTGCGGTAGCTCACCTTCGCATCGTTGGACATGAGGAGGCTTGCCTGTTTCGCGTTATCGGCATTGTGCTTTGTCATGGATGACATCTCCTCGAGTGACGAGGATGTCTCCTCAACGGCAGCGGCCTGCTTCGCCGCCCCTTCGGCCAGAGACTGGCTTGCTTGGGTGACCTCGGACGAGGCTGTCGCCACCTGGTCTGAGCTCTCGATCAGGCGCTTGATTACGTTGTTGATCGGTCTTGATATATACCTTGCGAAGAAGATCCCCAGCACCAAGGCCACCGCGATCCCGAGACCTGTGCCGAATGATGTCACGATCTTCGTCCATTTTACCATAGTCGCGCCTGCGTTCGTTTCATCCTCGGCAAGTTTCGTGTTGATTGAGACGAGATCACCCAGAATCCCCTCGACATGGCCCGCGGCTTCCCGCGCCTTGCCCGATGACAGGGCGAGCGCCTCTCCTCGTTTGTCAGCATTGAGAAGATCGATTACCTCGTTGTGTTCCTTCTTCCAATTGCCCCATGCGGTCTTCAGGTTGTTCCATATTTCCGCTTCCTCCTTGGTCCTGGGAAGCGGCTCTAACATTTTAAAGCCCTCTTCAGCGACCTTCCAGTTCTTCTCTAGGCTCTTCATGTGGCCGGCCTTTTGATCAGAATTAGAGGCAACTTCCGGAATAAGCAGGCTGCTTTCACTTTTCTGTATTGCGACACGGGCCTCGCTGATCACCGCAAGCCCCCTGATATCGGGAATCCTGCTGTCGTTTACCTCTTCGATGCACTTGCTAAGCAGGGTCACACTGTACCACCCGGTAAAGCCGCCAACCAGAAGCAGGCAGGCAACGATCATGAAGCCACCGATAAGTTTGATGCTCAGATTTGCTTTTTTCATAATTACCTCACAGAAGGCATTTCTTACGAAGATGTATCTTTTTTCAGGAAAATTAGTTTATGCGTCTGGATTTTTGCATCCGAATCAATCCGGGGGCTAAGCAAATGCAAGACATATGCCGGGACAGGGCTTTAGCGGGGGCGATTTATTTGCGCGATCCCCTTCTTGTAAGGGGGGCTGATGATGCCCGCCTCGGTTATGATGGCGGTGATATAGCGGGCAGGTGTAACGTCAAAGGCCGGGTTATAAACAACCACCCCGTGAGGCGCCACTCTCACACCCCGGATGGTCGTTATTTCCTCTGAGTTTCTTTCCTCGATGGGTATCTCATTGCCGCTGCGGATCGAAGTGTCGATAGTGGACAGCGGCGCCGCGACGTAGAAGGGAATCCCATGTTCCCTACAAAGAATGGCAAGCGTGTATGTACCGATCTTGTTTGCCGTGTCGCCGTTGACAGCAATTCGGTCGGCGCCGACGATCACCTTGCTGATCTTTCCCTGCTTCATAAGGAACCCCGCCATGTTGTCTGCAATTAGCGTGGCGGGTATGTTCTCTTTGGTGAGTTCCCAGGCCGTAAGCCTCGCCCCCTGAAGGACGGGTCTTGTTTCATCGACGAAGACATGTATCTTTTTCCCTGCCTCCCAGGCGGCCCTCACCACGCCGAGGGCCGTCCCGCATCCCGCGGTCGCGAGCGCTCCGGCATTGCAGTGGGTGAGGATATTGTCGCCGTTCTGAATCAGAGAGCTTCCGTTCAGACCGATCCTTTCATTAATCGTAATGTCCTCGTCGCAGATACGCATGGCCTCTTCAACGAGAAGACGTTTGATATCTGCCTGAGGCTGCTTGAGCGATTCTTCGAAACGCCTCTTCATCCTTTCGATTGCCCAGAAGAGGTTTCTCGCGGTGGGACGGCTCAGCGAAAACTGTTCGCAAATTTTATGGAAGGACTTCTTGAACTCTTCCTCGGATGAAACGGTGACCCGGAGCATGCCGAGTGCAATGCCCATCGCAGCGGCAACGCCGATCGCCGGTGCACCGCGGATGGTCAAATCCTTGATGGCCTTGATGACATCCCTGTAGTCGGTAAGCTTAAGGAGGCGCTCCTCGTGCGGCAGGGCGTTCTGGTCTATCATGACGACCGCATCGTCTTTCCAGAAGATCGTCTTTATACTGTTTCGCATTTTTCCGCTTGTTCTTTCGCGAGCGCTTTTTGAAAGAAGGTGTTACAAATAACGGCCGCAGTTACCGCACTCTGTCTATCCTGCGAGCATTTTCTTCAGGAGCTGATTGATGAGTGGGGGATTCGCCTTCCCCGCTGTCGCCTTCATCACCTGACCGACAAGGTATCCAAAGACCTTCTCCTTGCCCGCCCGGTACTGTTCGACCTGCGTCTTGTTATCCGCAAGCACCGCGGCAATGGTCTTGGCGAGCGCGGCCTCATCTGTGATCTGGACCATTCCCTTTTCTTCGATGATCATCTTCGGCGGCTTCCCGGTCCTGTACATCTCGTCAATAATATCCTTTGCCATCTTGCCGCTGATGGTTCCGTCCTCGATGAGTTTTATCATATCGGCCAGCGACTGTGGAGTTATCGGACAATCCTTGATATCCTTCTTATCCTCGTTGAGGAAGCGGAGGATGTCGCCCATCACCCAGTTGCTCGCGGCCTTCGGCTTGCCCGAAAGTCTCGCCACCTCTTCGAAGTAATCCGCAAGTATCCTGCTCGCCGTGAGGACACCGGCATCGTAGGCGGGGAGATTGTAATCCTTTATGAACCTCTCCCGCTTCTCTAGAGGAAGTTCAGGAAGGCCTCTTCTCACTTCTTCCACCCACGAATCATCCACCACTATCGGGACCAGATCGGGGTCGGGGAAATACCGGTAGTCGTGGGCCTCTTCCTTTCCGCGCATCGACATCGTCACGCCCTGCGCATCGTCCCACAGCCTTGTTTCCTGGATCACGTGCTGACCACTTTCCACGAGGTACTGCTGCCGCTTGATTTCATATTCGAGGGCGCGCTGCACATTCCGGAAGGAGTTCATGTTCTTGAGCTCAGCCCGCGTGCCGAAAGCACTTTCGCCTTTCTGCCTGATGGAGACGTTGGCATCGCAGCGGAAGCTTCCCTCCTCCATGTTTCCGTCGCAGATCTCAAGATAGACCAGTATCTCGTGCAGTCTCCTGAGATAGGCGGATGCTTCTTCCGCGGTTCTCATATCCGGCTCGCTCACGATCTCGATCAAGGGAACGCCGGTCCTGTTAAGGTCAATGTAGCTCGATGGCAGATGCTCGTCATGGATCATCTTGCCGGCATCCTCCTCCATGTGAATCCTCGTGATACCGATCCTCTTCTTCCCGCCCTCCTCTCCTATGTCCACATATCCGTGTTCCGCAAGGGGCTCGGCATACTGCGATATCTGATACCCTTTGGGAAGGTCGGGATAGAAATAATTCTTCCTCGCGAAGGTGCAGGACTTGTTGATCCTGCAGTTGGTGGCAAACGCCATCTTCATCGCATACTCGACTACCTTCTTGTTGAGAACGGGGAGCACGCCCGGCATTCCCATGCACACGGGACACGTGTGACTGTTCGGCTCCGCACCAAACACGGTCGAGCACGTGCAGAATATCTTCGATTCCGTGAGGAGCTGGGCGTGGACCTCAAGCCCTATGACCGCTTCGTACGCCATCAGAGGTTGGGCCTCCTGCTTCCGAGGTTTGCCTGCTTTTCAAATGCCGCGGCTGCCTGAATCAATTTGCCCTCTTCGAAATGCCCGGCCAGGAACTGAAGCCCGATGGGGAGCCCCTGCCGCGTGAACCCGCAGGGCACGGATATGCCAGGAATGCCCGCTAGGTTCGTCGATATGGTGAATATGTCGGAGAGATACATCTGCAGGGGGTTGTCCATCTTCTCACCTATCCGGAAGGCCGGGGTGGGCGTGGTAGGTGCCATGATCACATCGCAGCTCTTCCATGCCTCGGCAAAGTCCTTCGTGATAAGCGCCCGAACCTGGGAGGCCTTCTTGTAATAGGCATCGTAATAACCGGAAGAGAGTGCGTACGTCCCGATCATGATCCTTCTCTTCACCTCCGCCCCGAAACCGGCGGAGCGCGTCTTCTTGTACATATCGAGAAGGTCCCTTACATCATCGGCCCTGAATCCGTATTTCACGCCGTCATAACGGGCAAGGTTGGAGCTCGCCTCCGCCGGGGCGATGATATAATAGACGGCGAGGCAGTATTCCGTGTGCGGAAGAGATATCTCGACACACGAGGCTCCGAGATTTTTCACCGCCTTCATGGCCCTCTCCATGGCCTCCGTAACTTCCGGATCGATGCCGGAAATAAAGTACTCTTTCGGGATGCCCACCCTGAAGCTGCCAATCCCGCGCGAGAGGAACTCTCTGTAATCCGGTACCGCCATCGGGACCGATGTAGACTCCCTCGGATCGTAGCCCGAAATCACATTCATCATGATCGCACAGTCCTCAACGTCCTTCGTGAAAGGGCCTATCTGATCGAGTGATGAGGCAAAGGCGATAAGCCCGAAGCGGGATACCCTTCCGTAGGTCGGCTTCATTCCGACAACACCGCACAGGGCAGCGGGCTGTCTGATCGAGCCTCCCGTATCGGAACCGATCGAGGCGATGCATTCATCCGCGGCAACTGCCGCAGCAGAACCGCCGCTCGATCCGCCGGGGATCCGGTCGAGGTCCCAGGGATTCCTCGTTATCCCGAAATATGATGTCTCCGTGGACGAGCCCATGGCGAATTCATCCATGTTCGCCTTGCCAGTGAAGACCGCGCCTGCCGCCTTCAGTTTCTCGACCACCGTTGCGTCGTAAGGGGGAATGAAGTTGTAAAGGATGTGGGAACCGCACGTCGTCAGGAAACCCTTTGTACAGACGATATCCTTGAGCGCAATCGGGATCCCGGTGAGAGGTGCAATCTTTCCCTCGCGGATGCTGCGGTCTGCTACTTCCGCCTGCTCGAACGCGTACTCCCTCATTAAGGTTATGTATGCATGAACGCGCCCTTCTACCGCATCGATCCTACTGAATACGGACCTCACGATGTCCAAAGAGGTTGCTTCTCCGGACCTGATCATCTTTTGCAATTCGTGAATCGTTGACTGATGGAATTCCATGCGGCCCCTGCGCTATTCTATGACCTTAGGCACCCTGAAAAACGGGCCCCTCGCTTCCGGGGCATTGGAAATGGAGGTTTCAGGACCGAGGGATTCGTGGGCAGCATCGTCCCTGAAGGCGTTCGTAAGCGCGATGGCGTGGCTCATGGGCAGGACGCCCTCCGTATTCACTTCGTTTAGCTTGTCCATGTACATCAGTATGTCGTTTAGCTGCGAGGTAAACTTCACTTTTTCCTCTTCGAAAAAATCCAGCCTCGCGAGATGGGCTACGTATTCAACTTCTTCCTTTGTAATCTTCAACGCATCATCCTCACAACTGCAAGTGGGTGCTAGAGCTTCCAGATGGGATTTATCTGGTCGATGACCTTCCTGATTATCGCATCAATGTTCGTGTCCGCCTCATTCGCCATCCGCTCCAGATCCTCCGAGGCGACATGGGTTCCGTCCCTCATCTCATTGAGCATGGCCTTAATGGATTCGGCAAGCCCGCTGATATGGTAGCCGCCTTCCAGGGTTGCAACGATCTTGCCGCCGCAGCACTTATCGGCAATATTCATCAGTATCCGGGTGAGACAGGCAAAGCCCTGAGGCGTGACTTTCATTCCTCCGAGAGGGTCTTTGTAGTAGGGATCGAAGCCGGCCGAAATCAGAACCAGCTCGGGTTTGAACTT
>DATJBN010000095.1:0-3945 GCA_035515335.1 Syntrophales bacterium
GGGTTACGTCGTTTCCATAAGAGGATATGACTTCGATTTCCACCGCAGCATCTCGGCACCTACAGAAGGATTGATAGAAGATGCGGTGGATCACATCCTGGAATTGCATCGAGCAAACCAGAGTTAGACCCTCAATCCCCATTCCGTCAAACCCTCAACGAGGCTTGAAGATTGTTGAGATCATTTACACCGTTCACAACCTATCTTTGATGGATTTTTGAAAATGAATATGTTAATAGAAAATCATTTGAGGGACGGCTGTCGGGCTTTTTAAAGGGTATAAATTTATCGGCATTCGCATCCCTTAAGGATCGTATCAATGAATATCAGAAGATCAACGTTCTGTCTTTGCCTTCTTGTTGCCTTTTCTTTTTTCTTTTTCGCAAGCGATGTCTTCGCGGCTCCCAAGAAACCCCGCATTAAACTTAAGGCTAAAGCGGCAATGCTCGTCAATGACAGCACGGGCAAGATCCTCTATGCAAAGAATCCGGACAGGCCCATGCAGCCCGCTTCACTCACCAAGATTCTCTCCCTGTACCTCGTGCACGAGGCGATAAGCCAGGGCAGGATTCATACGGAGGATAGGGTCAGAATCAGCATGAATGCCCAGATCACGGGCGGATCGAGCATGTACCTCGTCGATGAAACGGAGGTCGGTCTTGATGACCTGATAAAGGGGATAGCCGTTGTATCCGCAAATGACGCGAGCGTTGCCGTAGCCGAACATATTGGCGGAAGCATAGACGGATTCGTGGGCATGATGAATTCCAAGGCAAAGGCCCTCGGCATGAAGCGCAGCCACTTTGTAAATCCGAATGGTCTTCCTGCCAAGGGACAGGTCAGCACCGCCAGGGACATCCTCAAGCTCTCCCGCGCCTACATCAGAGATTTCCCCGAGGCATTGCAGATCCACTCCATGCAGGAATATACCTTTGCCAACATTACTCAGCGCAACAGCAATACACTGCTCCGGCAGCGGGAGGACGTTGACGGATTGAAAACTGGCTTCGTCCGTGCGGCAGGATTCCACCTCGTCGCCACAGCAAAAAGGGGCAACACAAGGCTTATTGCCGTTGTGATGGGTGAAAAGAATCCCAAGGTAAGGGCAAATGATGCGACAAAACTTCTGGAACAGGGCTTCCGCATGGCTGCAATGAAAGGAAAAGCCGCCGTATCATTGAGGAGCCGGTTGTAAATCTACTTCCCCCCATGCCGAGTCCCCTTTTAGCCCTTAGCCGACTCAGATCATCCTCCGATTTCATTTGACGAACTCCATTCTATAAGTGTAGATTCAACGGGTCTGTTGCGGCAGGAAAGATTGCAAGCGGCAAGTTTGATAATAAGACAACCAATAAATTTCAAGGAGGTGGATATATGAAAAAAAAGGAGGCGGACTATTTTACGGCCTTATATGAGGTCGCCCGGGTCATCAATGCCTCTCTTGACCCATCCACTGTTCTCGATAAGATCGTCCGTTGCGTGACGCATGCCATGAATGTCAAGGCTTGCAGTATAAGGCTCCTGGATTCACGCAGGCGTCAGCTTGTCCTGGGTGCTGCCTACGGGCTCTCCAAGGATTATCTAAAAAAGGGGCCGATCCTGATAAAGGAAAGCGGACTGGATCAAAAGGTTTTATCCGGCTATACCGTGTGGCTGAAGAACGTCCAGACCGATAAGAACTTCCAGTATGGAACAAAGGCGAAGGCAGAAGGCATCAAGTCCGTATTTGCCGTTCCGCTCTCGCTCCAGAAGAAGGCCATAGGCGTCCTCCGTGTATACTCCAAAGACGTACAGGAGTTTAGTGACCAGGAAATTAAATATCTGGAGGCGGTCGCCAATCTCAGCGCTATCGCCCTCGACAATGCGAGACATCATAAGACACTACAGGTACAGTGCGACCTGATGGTTGCACACAAATACCGCATAGACGACAATTGAAAGGAGAACCTTATGATTCGCCTTGGTATAAACGGTTTCGGACGAATCGGCAGGCAGGTGCTGAAGGCGGTCATGGAAAGGTATTCCCGGTCGCTTTCCGTGGTTGCAATAAATGATCTTTTCGATGTGGAGACGAACGCCCATCTTTTCAAATACGACACAAACTACGGTCGCTTTCCGGGCGAGGTCAAGGTAAAGAAGGACGGCTTCGTCATCGACGGACATGTGATCAAGAACCTGGCGTTTCGTGACCCGGCTTCCATCCCCTGGGACGATGAGGGCGTAGACATCGTGATCGAAAGCACAGGACTCTTCCTCACGGGCCCGAAGGCATCGGCACATATAGAGGCCGGCGCGAAGAAGGTCATAATCAGCGCCCCCGCGAAGGAGGAAGACATTACCGTGGTCATGGGCGTCAACCACAGGGACTACAGACCGGCCAAGCATCATATAATATCCAATGCGTCCTGTACGACCAACTGTCTCGCGCCGCCCGTCCTCGTCGTCCATAAGGCATTCGGAATCAAGAAAGGGATGATGACGACAGTACACTCGTACACAAACGACCAGCGTATACTCGACCTCCCGCACAGGGACCTCAGGCGCGCCCGCGCAGCCGGGCAGAATATCATACCGACTACGACCGGTGCGGCAAGGGCCCTGTCGCTCGTCATCCCCGATCTGGAAGGGCTCTTTGACGGATACTCACTCCGCGTGCCCACGCCCACCGTCTCGATTGTCGACTTCGTTGCCGAGCTGCGGAAGAAGACGACAACGGAGGAACTCAAAAAAGTCCTTGAGACCTCCTGCGGAAAGCAGTTCAAGGGCGTCATGACATGTGAGAAAGCGAGACTGGTGTCCACGGACTTCAAGGGAAATCCCCACTCCTCGATAATAGACATGGAGTTCACACAGGTTCTCAAGGGCAACATGGCCAAGGTGGTTGCGTGGTACGACAATGAATGGGGATATTCCTGCCGGGTGGCGGACCTTGCAAACTACATCTCGCAAAAGGGTTTGTGACGAAATATGAAGCATGCCCGCATTCTGGTAATAGATGACGATGCCGTTGCCTGCGAGTTCCTGCAGGAGGCGCTGTCGCGCGAGGGGCACAGGGTCGAAACCTTCACCTCAGGGAAGGAGGCATTGAAGAAGGACCTCTCCCACTACGACCTCCTCATGTCGGACATCCGAATGCCGGAGATCGACGGCCTTCAGTTCCTCCGTGAGGTGCGTGAGAGATGGCAGGACCTACCCGTCATACTTATGACTGCATACGGATCGCTCGAGACGACCATGCAGGCCTTGAGGCTTGGCGCATGGGATTATATCAGCAAACCCTTCTCTCCCGAGGCTATTCGCACGATGGTGCAAAAGGTCCTCGAGGTCCGGGAGCTCAGACAGCGGCGCATGCAGGGACAGCCCAAGATATCAGGAGAGCCGCAGTTCATCGGCTCTTCGGCAACGATGGTGGAGTTTTACAAGCAGATCGTCCGTATAGCCGACGCGGATGCAAGCGTACTGATCGAGGGTGAGAGCGGCACGGGCAAAGAGATGGCAACGAGGGCTCTCCATCAGTTGAGTTCGCGACGGGAAAAACCTTTCATCGTCGTCCACTGCGGGGCTATTCCCGATACACTCCTGGATTCGGAACTGTTCGGCTACGAAAAAGGCGCCTACACGGGGGCAGATCACAAACATGAAGGTCTCCTGGCATCCGCCCACAGCGGGACGATCTTTCTCGACGAGATCACGGAAATGTCCCCTTCTCTCCAGGGGAAACTGCTCCGCTTCATGCAGAGTGGAGAGGTAAGACGCCTAGGCGGCCACGAGGTCAGGCACGTCAGCGTCCGAGTGGTCGCGGCAACGAACAGGATTATCGATGAAGAATTGAAGAAAGGAACCTTCAGGTCTGATATCCTCTACCGTTTCGTCGTGCGCCTCCATATGCCGCCGCTCAGGGAGCATAAGGAAGATGTCCCACAACTGATCGAATCCCTCCTGAAA
>DATJBN010000096.1:0-5774 GCA_035515335.1 Syntrophales bacterium
ATGAGGATGCGTTGAGGGGTTTATCTGTTCTCAGAGAAAACAATATAAACACTCAACTCATTATGACCCTTTACAACGATAATGTGGGCGAGATAGAGAGATTGCTCGATCTCGCATCAAAAATGAAAGTTAGTTCGATTAAGATAAACCCGATCATGCCTACCGGACGAGGGAAAAAGCTTTTCGAGAACTGTGAAAATATAGAATTCAGTGATCTAATAAAGATTGACAGGTGGATAGAAGAAGATTTAGTGTCGAAATACGATTTGGATATACACTTTGATATTCCCATAGGCCTGAAGTCGCTGAAACGCATAAAGAGCAGACAATTGTTCGAGTGCAATATCTTGAACATCATTGGCGTTCTTTCCGACGGCACAATTTCGATCTGCGGCATAGGCCAGACGGAAGCTGCTCTCAACATGGGGAATATCGCGGTTGATGATTTGCGTGAGATATGGGCAAATAGTCCGATCCTGCGGAGATTGAGGAAAGACATACCGCGGAATTTAGAGGGCATATGCGGCCGCTGCATATTCAAGTTCAGATGTCGCGGGGCATGCAGGGCATGTGCATACTCCATGACGGGCGATTTTAAGAGCCCCTTCTTCGTATGCGAAAAGGCGCATGAAAAGGGACTGTTTTTGGAATCAAGGATGATCAACTGAGGTAATGGAATGACTCGCACTTATGATGTGATCAAGAACGGCCAGAAAGAAGAAGACAGACCTCTTCGCTTGAGCGAGATCGAGAACCTGAAATCGGAGGAAGGCAAGAAGTACGAGACACCGGAGGTGCGCGCGTCGCGGATCGAGCAAGATACCGAGACCGCTCAGAGACTCTATTCAGGCTTCCAGAATTACATGCGCGAGGTTCATGACTGTGTCACGAAGAATAAGCCCATCGAAATCGAAATGGCGCTTGCGCTGATCAAAGAAACCACTGAATCAAAAAATATAATCGAAGGAATCTATCAATTAACCAACACATTTTATCATGGAAAGGATTACTACATCACTCATCCGGTGAATACGATGATATATTCACTGAAGATGGGGCTGGGCATGGGATATTCGCGCGAGAAGCTCACCGAACTCGCACTGACGGCCCTTCTCCATGATGTGGGAATGTTCATGATTCCAGAGAATGTAATCATTAAGGAAGGCGCGCTTACTGAATCTGAGCTGGCGTTGATAAAGAGGCATCCGGAACTTGGCAAGAACCTTCTTTTCAAATTCAAGGATCAATTCCCCTGGCTTGTTCGCGCCGTGCACGAACATCAGGAGAGGGAAAACGGTCAGGGCTATCCGCGGGGAATCAAAGGCGACAGCATATCGGAATATGCGAAGATCGTGGGCATATGCGATATGT
Organism: Syntrophales bacterium; assembly: GCA_035515335.1. Lineage (GTDB taxonomy): Bacteria > Desulfobacterota > Syntrophia > Syntrophales > UBA2185 > Fen-1135. The sequence goes on from DATJBN010000096.1 coordinate 1,372, forward strand.
ACGAAGCCATGACGCACAACCGTCCCCATAAAAGGTCGATCATGCAGTTCGCTTCGGTGCGCGAGCTTATAGAAACAAAAAACCTCTGGTTTCCCACAAAGATCCTGAGAACGTTCCTGGAGGTGCTGTCACTTTACCCGATAGGAAGCTACGTCAAGCTGAACAACAGCGCGATCGGACTCGTCATCGCGACAAACAAGGACCAACCGCTCAAACCGATAATTAAGCTTCTTTTCGACGGCAACGGGGAAAAGGTGACCGAGGAACGGATTATAGACTTGAAGCAAAATACTGTGCTCAATATTCTGAGTGGTGTGTCGGAGGATGAATTGCCGTCGTAAATGGAAAAACTTATTTTCTCCATCGCCGGTGTTTCCATAGCTGTAAGCGTAGAGAGTCACCTGCACGCCCTTCTTAAGCCTCTCACCCCGCTCCTTGACGGGTTCCTCATTCATACCGGTGCGCCAGACGTCATTCTAAATTTATCTTACGATCCACAGCAAACATACCCTTGCTTCGAAGCCACCCCCGTTAATTTGTCTGCCAAGGGAATACCCGGCAGCAGCAGATTGGTTGACGCACTCGGGAACACCTATCGCCTATCAGAAAATGCCATTATGATCGGATTCCTGAACGGATGTCTCTTCTATAATCCGTCGTCTAATGACGGCCATCTGCTACTCTTGAGGTCTCATGATCGGAATCACATTGTTGCAACCATCCATAAAATGCTTTTCGCCTTCACTTCCCTGGTCTTGGCGGAGAGAAACAGGTTCATGGCTCACGGTGCGGGAATCTGCGGGAAGGATGGAGAGAACGGCCTTCTTTTCCTGGGGGACTCAGGTGCAGGAAAGACTTCGGTAGCCGGTTTAGCGCCTATGGATGCTGTTCTTTCCGATGATGCGCCTGTTATCGGAAAGGAAGCCGAAATGTTCTGTATATATTCTTCTCCCTTCAGCCAAATCAACATGTTTGAGAAAAGGACTGACGATTATTTTCGGAAGAAGGTGAGGTTGCGGAAGGTGTTATTCCTGAACAAGGCTGATGAACTCAGGGTAACGGCGAGGGAACGGCGTTCGGCGCTTTTGGAGATGGTTAATTCACACGTTCACTCATTATCGTCGATGGATCGCCGGATGCGACTGGAGGCGTTTAATTTCTGCTATGATCTTTTTTGCTCGGTCTCCGCTTATGACCTTTATTTTCAGAAGAATGATAAGTTCTGGGATGTCTTGAATTAAGATAATCCATCCCGGTCATGCATTGTCTTTAGGATCCGGCATTGCCGGCCTTACAATTTCCGGAAGCTGCGCTGCCATCCATGCAATTGCCGCCGGCTACACTTCCGGACTGGCAGTTACCACCCGTAGCAACAGAGCCCGATTGACATTTACTGGCCTCAGCTGAGCTCCCAGGCTGACATTTTCCAGATTGAGCAGTGCTTCCCGACGAGCATTGTCCGCCGCCAGCGGTAGACCCGGCCTGGCACTGGTTCTGCGGCGATCCTCCTGCATGACAGTTGTTCCCCCCCTGCGCGTAAGCTACACTGCCGCCAAGATCAAGGATCTGGGGAGGTTCATAGGGGATTTTGAATTTGGATTTCACGTCCTCATACCTCCGTGATGCTTTGGTGTATCCATTGCGTGCAACATATAAGGATAACCATTGCCTTTATAGATTTTGTAACATGACATAGGATCGACCTTAAAAACCGAGCCGGTTAATTCGTAGGATACGGCAGGACAGCCGCCGATGCAAAGGGATTTATATCCGCAACCGTCGCACCCATCGATAGCATCCAGAGAAACGGACGCCCTCTTTCTCATGTCCGCGAAGACCGGGGATGAGTTCCAGATTTCCTGAAAATCAGTCTCCAAGATATGCCCTGCCTTTAAGTCCCATAGCCTGTCACACGGGACGACCCAGCCGTCGGGCCTGATCGTACATTTCTTCGACCCGCCTCCGCAGCCAAAGAGTCCGTTGACTACGTCGGCATATTTGTTATTTGTATTATCGAGCTCCGCAAACTTTCTGAAGAATGAGCCCATCTCGAGGATCGTTCCGATGACGAAGCCTCCATATATATCGCGCAATCTCTCTGTCTCGTTTGTCACGGCTCTCCGCTGGGAATTGGAGAGAGTCAAGTTGGGGAGATGGCATACCGCATTGCCAAGCGGGAGGAGCTCATTGAATTTTACGGCTGCGAGGCCAAGTTCTTTCCCGAGGATAACGATATTCTCAATGTCGTGACAATTGTTTCTCGTGACAGTCGTGTATGTGGAGACGTGCTTGCTGTACTTCAAGAGGGTTTCGATCCCGCGAATGGTACGGTCGAAACTTCCCTTGCCTCTTTGCGCTTCGTGTATGTCCGCGTTTGATCCGTCGAGGCTAACCACGATACTATAAAGTTTCTTAAGCGTGGAGATGCGCTGCGATCCGCTTTCATCTATCAGGGTCGCGTTAGTGTTAAGGCCGTAGTGAAAGTGGTGTTTTTCAATCTCGTCGAGAATAGAGAAGATGTCGTCCCTCATGAAAGGCTCGCCGCCGCTGATCCAGAGGGTGAAGACCTTAAGTTCGGCAAGCCGCCTGATGAACTTTATCCACTCGGCGGTTGTCAGGTCGCAGGTCGAATGGCGCGTTGGATAGACGTTGCAATGCTTGCATGCGAGATTGCAGCGGTTGGTAACGGCGATGAAGACATCGAGCGGCGCGGACATGCAGTTCTTCATGAGAAGAGTACCAGTCCTTTTCTCCTGAAGGCTATGAGTGTTAGGACAACGTCCTTCTTCGCAACATTTTTCTCCACTTCGAAACGGTCTGTAATCCGGTCGACCATATCATTGACACCCATTTTCCCGTCACAGAGGTTCCATATCTCGAAGGCGGAGCCGTTGAGCTTGAGCATATCCCCCTGCGATCCCGCAAGGACTGTGAGCGTGTCTTCCTGTCGGGCGAAAACGGAGGGATTGCGGACAGGGCAGGAAGCGATGACTTCTTTAACCTCCAGCGACTTCCACGAGTACTTGAGATGATCAAGGATGTTGAATGACCACAAAGAGCCTGTTGTCGGAAGCAGGATACCTGCTCCGAATATCGCCGACATGAAATTCCTTCTCGATGTGTTCACTATATGATCCTCCATATCAAATATATCGGAAAGGCCGCTCTCCGGCTTTAGAGGGAGTCCTTTATCACCTTTTTGATGAGGTCGGGACCGATCGTCTTTTGTTTCGCGCTCATGCCGATCAAAAGAGAAAGGTCGCAGACGTTGTTTATCTTCCTTGGGACGCCTTCGGAATAAACGAAGATCTCCTCCACGGAATCGGACGGGAATATCCCATCGTTGCGTCCGGCCTTTTCCAGCCTGTAGGATATGTACTTTGCTGTTTCGTCCGCGTTCAAAGGGTTCAGGTGGAAGCGGATTGCGATCCTCTGGTCGAGCTGCTTGAATTGTCTGATCAGGTCCTTGAGCTCCGGCTGTCCGATGAGGACAAATGTCATCAGGAATTTGTCGTTCAATTGGAAGTTGAGCAGGAGGCGGATTTCTTCGAAGGTCTCGTTGCGGATCAACTGCGCCTCATCGATGATGAGCAGGGTGCTCCTGTTCTTCTTGATATTCTCGAGCAGGCGTGTATTCAGTACTGCGAGAAGCTCCGTCTTCGAATTGGTGCGGACGTTGAGACCGATCTGATAAAGCACCTCCTTCAGGAAATCGAGAGGCTCGAGGGACGGATTGGTTATGAGTCCGATTTCAAAATCCTTCTCCGGCAACTGCTGGATGAAGACCCTGCTCAAGAGCGTCTTTCCGCTTCCCACATCGCCGGTGAGAAGGGCTGCGCCCTTTCTCCTTTTTACCGCGTAAACGAGACGCGCGAGTGCTTCCACGTGTTCATGGGAATAATACATGAACTGCGGATCGGGGACGTTTTCAAAAGGGAATTGTTTCAAGCCCCAGTATTCTAAATACATTTCATCAGCCCATCGATTGAGAGATAGATCTCCGAGAAGCAGAGCCTGTAATGGAATATAGAAAGCTTGTACGGATCCTTGATGTCTCCGTGCTCCTTGCTGAATTCAGGGGAAAAGGATTTCAAAAGATGGATCTTGCCTTCAGCTTCAGGATGCAGGCTGAGAATCATATCCTTATGTAAACCCTCCATGACGATTATTTTGTCCGCAGCTTCGACCATCTCGGCATCAAGCAGCTTTGAGGCATGGCCCACGCCGTTGAATCCGTGCTCGTGCAGGATTTCCACTGCTAGGGGGTCAGTTGGCATGCCGTGCATGTCAATGAGCGCCGCGGAGGATACCTCGATCCCCGTTTTCTTCGCTTCTTTCAGCCTTCCTTTGAGAATCCATTCTGCCATGAAGCTTCTCACTATGTTGGCCGTGCATACAAATAA
>DATJBN010000097.1:0-6184 GCA_035515335.1 Syntrophales bacterium
TCCTTCGCGCAAAGGAGCATGACCTTTTCATCGATCAGAATATTCAGAATCTCTTCCTTGAGGCGATCGATGTCTGCCGGAGAGAGGGTAGATTTGTCGAGCTTGAAATTCACATCCCTGGCGAACCTCTGATTAAACTCGGCGACGGTGATCGTCATGTCCCCGACAGTTGCCAGTTGCTTGGACGAATCGCCGTTTCCTCCACAGCCGGCAATGAGAAGGACAAAGACGAAGACGCACAGGATTCTGCGACCGGACGAAGAAATTCTGCGTTTACCGGCACACTTTATCTTAAGAGAGACATTCATCAATCCACCAGGAGCCTCAGCAGCTCTCTTACGTTTCTTGTTACATCGCTCGCCGCGAGATCCGGCATGAACACCGTAAGCTTTAGATCGGGCGAGAGCTTCAGGCCCTTCATCTTCTTTCGCGCAAGCTCTACGATCAGTGACGGATTCACCGGGCTCTCATCCTGAAAATCTATCGCCATGGTGGTCCCATCGTATACCATCTTCTTCCCTTTGACAACAGAGAGCAGGTTCCTTATTTTTATCACCTCAAGCAGGTTCTCAACCTCGGGCGGAACGAACCCGTAGCAGTCGACGATCTCTTCTCTGATCATGTCGATGTCTTCATCGGAAGACGCAATCGCGAGCCTCTTGTACGTCACGAGCCTGCGCTGTTCGTCGGGCATGTACTCCTCGGGTATGAAGGCCGGGATGCCCAGGTGAATCTCCGGCTTTGTCTCTTCGGCGGGCTTTTCTCCTTTGAGTTCCCTGATCGTTTTCTCCATCAACTCCGTATAAAGCTCATAGCCGACGGCTGCGATCTGTCCTGACTGCGAAGTGCCCAGGATGTTTCCTGCCCCCCTGATTTCAAGGTCATTTGAGGCAAGCCGGAAGCCGGAGCCCGGCTCCGTGAAATCCATGATCACGCGAAGCCTTCTCTGGGTGTCGCGCGACAGCATCGCCCCTTTCGGCACAAACAGGAAGGCATAGGCCTCTTCCTTCGCGCGTCCAACCCTTCCTCTTATCTGATAGAGCTGGGCAAGGCCGAAACGGTCCGCGCGGTTTATGATGATCGTGTTTGCCGTGGGGATGTCCACACCGGATGCTATGATGGACGTGCAGACGAGACAGTTGTAGTCGCCCCGGACAAATTTCGTCATCGTCTCCTCGATGTCTGCGCCCTTCATACGTCCGTGGACAACACCGATATTTGCTTCGGGAACGAGTCTTTCCACAAGCCTCGCCATGGTGTATATGGACTGCACCCTGTCGTGGAGAAAGAAGACCTGTCCGCCTCTCTCCAGTTCCTGCCTGATCGCGTCCGTTATCACTTCCTCGCTGAATTCTAACACAGAGGTCTTGACGGGGAGCCTGTCCTCCGGCGCCGTATTGATGATCGAGAGATCGCGGATGCCGACCAGCGACAGGTGCAGCGTCCTCGGTATCGGTGTTGCCGTGAGTGTCAGGACGTCCACAAGGGTTCTCAATTTCTTCAGCCGCTCCTTATGTGCGACCCCGAAGCGCTGCTCTTCATCTATAATCACGAGGCCGAGGTCTTTGAACTCGATATCCTTCTGCAGTAGGCGGTGCGTGCCGACGATGATATCGACAACACCTTTTTTCAGTCCTTCCACGATTTCCTGCTGGTCCTTCTTTGTTTTGAGACGGTTTAAGACCTCCACGCGGACGGGATAGTCCTTCAATCTTCGGGCGAATGTCTGGAAGTGCTGCTCCGCAAGTATCGTCGTGGGGACGAGCACGGCGACCTGCTTGCCGTCCATTGCCGCACGGAAAGACGCCCGCAGCGCGACCTCGGTCTTTCCGAACCCCGCATCACCGCACACGAGCCTGTCCATGGGCTTTTCATGGCCCATGTCGCTGATAACATCCTCTATCGATCTTGCTTGATCGGGCGTCTCTTCATATTCGAAGGTGGAACAGAATTCATCATAGAGCCTGTCGGGTGGCGCAAACGCATGTCCGTCCATCACCTCCCTTGCTGCGTATATCGAGACCAGTTCTTCCGCGACCTCGCGTACCGACTTCTTGACCTTCTCCTTAATTGCCTCCCATGACGAGCTGCCCAGCTTGTCGACCTTCGGAACAACGCCTTCCGGGCCGATGTATCGCTGAATCTGGTCGAGCCGGTCGACAGGTATGTAGAGCTTGTCGCCTTCGAGATATTCAAGGAGCAGGAAGTCGTTCTCTATTGCGCCTACAGAGAGCTTTTGCAGACCCCGGTAGAGTCCGATGCCGTGGTCGGTATGTACGGCGTAATCTCCCTCTTTTAGATCGCCGAATGACTTGAGGAAGTATCCTTCCCGTGCAGGCTTCACGCGCCGCCGCGGAATTTTCCTCCCGAAGATTTCCTCTTCGGTTATCACGATCAGTCGAAGATCGGGCAGCCGAAAACCTCCCGAGAGTTTCCCTTCCCGGATGACAAGGAGACCTTTCCCCTTGTGCTTCTCAATATCTGCAGCAAAGGGCACCTGTGATTTTGCAACCGGAAGACTGTAATCGAGGAGGAGGTGATTGAGGCGATCCACTTCCCCTTGCCCGGTTCCCAGGAATTCAACGAGATACCCGTCATGAAGCCATCCCTTTATCCCTTCTGCGAGCGGCTTGAGCGCACCGTCGCCCTCAACACGTCGCGGTGTTGCGAGAGGTGGCTTCCATTCTATGTCTTGATCAATCTCGATGTGCAAAGGTAAATGTTCCTCTTTATCGGGATAAAGATGCGCCACATGCAGGCCTTCGAGATACACCTTCTGAAAGTCATCCACCTGCCTGAGCACAGCTTCATCCGTTAAAGAGAAGGATTCCTTTTCCATGTAGAATTTCTCTCCGGCTTTGGCCTTGAGGAGGAATCTGTCGACTGTATTTTCAATATCCTCGCGCGCATTTTCGATTGCCGGGAGATCGTCGAGGATAAGAATGGAATCTTGGGGGATGTAATCGAAAAGCGTTCCCAGTGATTCGGAAACATCGTACGCACTTTTATCCAGCGTCTCGTAAAACAGAGACAGGAACATGGGATTCACCGACGAGATGAGGCCGTTCTCGAGCATCTCGATGAGGCGCGCCTTCGTCATGCGGGGGAGCTCCAGCTCGAGTGACCGGTGCTTGATGTTTTCTACTGCCCGCGCTCTCCTCTCTCCGGAGAGGATCACCTCTCTCGCCGGAGGAAGTACAAAATCGACCAGCTCTCCCGTTGACCTCTGGGATGCAGGGTCGTACTCCCTGATGGATTCCAGTTCATCGCCGACGAATTCCATCCTCACCGGCCTAAGAGCAGTGGGCGGGAAGATGTCTATCACGTGGCCCCTAACACTGAACTGGCCCTTCTCATCAACGAGCGTGACTCTCTTGTAGCCGCCCTGCGATAATTTCTCTACGAGGCCGTCCCTTTCGATTGTGTCACCGATGGAAATTCTTTCGATGTAGGTTTCAAGGACCTTCCTCGGTATGACCTTCTGCATCAACGCAGGAAGCGGCATGACGACCACACTCTGTTTCCCAGCAATTGCATTGCAGATGATCTCCATACGGGAAAGCTCTACGTCCTGTTGGAATGCAAGGACGTCCGTGGAGAAGAAATCCCAGGATGGATAGAGGTATGCGCTGACTTCGCCGCCCAGGAAAAAGGAGATGTCCTGATGGATTGCCCTCGCGTCTTTCTCGGTCGCCGCGATGACGTGGATAGGTCTTTCAATTTTTCCGGAGATTAATGAGACGAGGAAGGATCGTGCAGAACCGGTAAAACCGCTGAGAATTATCTTCTTCTCTCCCGCCCTTATCCCGTCGACAAGGGTGGTGATGGGAGACCCGTCTAAAACTCTCTCTTTATCGATGATTTTTCTCACGTAGAACTAAAGCGATCCCTCCTTCGCAAAGGCCAGAGAGAGGGATCGAAAATCCTCTCTATAATATGCAGATGCTTGCCAAATTGCAAGCACGGGCGTGGTGGCTCAGTGCCCGCCTCCCGCTCTCTAGCAGCAGGAAATTGTAATGTATATCATACGTGTTTTTTATTCACGAGGAATAATGCTTACCTTATTTGTTGACAAGGCCAGACGTTTGGGATATTTTTTAATAAAGTACAATAAGATAAGGGTTTTAAAATCTCCCCTATGCCGTCAGGTGTAAGGGAGAAATATTATGAGCCCGAAAGCATAATTGCATGGCCGCTTCCTTTCAGATGATGATAAGTGTTGAAGATGCCTTGAATCAGATTCTGGGCACGATTGTGCCTCTGGGGCAGGAGAAGGTAAATGTCCTCAATGCCCTGGGACGTGTAATCGGCGAAGATATACATGCGACGAGGAACATCCCTCCCAAGGACAACTCGTCAATGGACGGATATGCCCTCCGCTTTCAGGATACGAAGGGCGCTTCAAAGAGGAGGCCTGCCGTTCTTCGCATCGTTGAAGACCTCCCGGCAGGAACGATCCCACAAAAGGCCGTTGGCAAGGGTGAGGCATCGAGGATCATGACCGGTGCACCCATTCCTGATGGGGCGAACGCTGTCGTGCGAGTCGAGGACACAGCGAAGGACCGCCGCAAGGTAAAGATATTCGTCGAGGCGACAAAGGGGCAGGATATCAGATTTGCGGGCGAGGACGTGAAAGAAGGTGAGCTTGTCATTTCCAGAGGCGATGTCATCAGGCCTGCGGAGGTCGGGATGCTCGCGGCTCTCAGCCGCTCCTTCGTCAGAGTTTACCAGAAACCTGTCGTTGCCGTCGTTGCCACCGGCGATGAACTGGTTGACATCGACGAGCAGCCGAACCCATGGCAGATAGTGAGCAGCAACAGCTACTCCATTGCCGCACAGATCATCGACTGCGGCGGGGTTCCTCTCCAGATCGGAATCGCGAAAGACACGCGCGAGGACCTGATCGCAAGATTCAAGGCGGCCCTGCGCGCCGATTTGATAGTGTCCTCGGGCGGCGTGTCGGTTGGTGATTACGATCTCGTCAAAGACGTAATGAAGCAGGTTGGGAACAGGATGCAATTCTGGCGCGTAGCCATGAGGCCCGGAAGGCCCCTCGCCTTCGGCTCTCTGGGCGGAGTGCCTCTCTTCGGTCTTCCCGGCAATCCCGTTTCGTCGATGGTTGCTTTCGAACAATTCGTGCGGCCGTCGATTCTCAAGATGATGGGCCACAAGAATCTTTTCCGGAGGACTGTGAAGGCAACGCTGAAAGATACTATAACGAAGAAAAAAGGGGCGAAGCATTTCATAAGGGCTTGCGTCGAAAATAGAAACGGGAAATTCGTTGTGACATCGACAGGCGACCAGGGCTCCGGCATTCTGAAGTCGATGGTGAGGGCCAACGGTCTCGTAATCCTGCAGGAGGATTCAACGACAGTAAAGAAAGGTAAGGAAGTAGTAGTTCAGTTACTCGATGCGTCTCTCGAACGGACGCTCAAACCGTAGTATCCGTAATCGCGCGGAAGTGCCAAGGTCACTGGTGGGCCTCCTGGACTTCAAATCCAGTGCGGGGCGCTAGAACCGTCCCGGGTGGGTTCGATTCCCATGCACTTCCGCCATTTATTCAATAATTTCCAGCATATTAATCTATAAACGGCAAGAACATAGTAAGAACGCAGACAAGAACACAGGCGATGGGAACTGAACCCGAAGAGGTGCAAACAGGGAGCGGTTTTACAGAGTACCTGACCCCGGCGATCCTATTTGAAGTCAGAAAAAGTGCGTTTAGATGATCATAATTACTTAATGGATACCTCTGATCAGTTCACAGATTCTCACAACTAATTTCAGTATCATCATAAATATTTCTTATCTCCCAAGTTTGCTTTTCTTTACTTTCTCTCACGCCCCATCGGGAAAGCAATATGTTGGCTCATGCAAGTCTCCGGAATTTTAATCTGAAATTTATATGTATTGGTATCGGTAATGGAAGTCACAAGAAACTATGTTCGAGAATCAGGCACAGAAATTTTTTAGATTATGTATGAACTCTTAAAAATATTTTCTTAAAGATACAATTCTGTTCGACGTTGTTCTAGTCGTTCTCAATTATACTATTCATCATGAATACTCGCAATCGCCTTTCGAGGGTATCGGCATCTTTCGTTTCACATTCCCAAACGACAAGTACACGCCACCCTAACTCATTGAGGGCTTTGATTACCTGAGCGTCTCGTTCGCGATTTCG
>DATJBN010000098.1:0-5125 GCA_035515335.1 Syntrophales bacterium
AGCCGGGCAGAAGCTCCTCAGTGATTATGAAGTCTTGAGCACCCAGGTAAGGAAAGTGTTTGAGAAGATTGTCCGCGAGTGATCAATTTCGGAGACCGCGCTTGTATCTATAGATGTTCTGTTTGAGAATGCCAGGGGTTTATTGTTCTGTTTTTTAACGCCTTGCTTTTTTTCGTGACACAAATTCATTCGGGACCGGATATAAAGTATACTTATAGGAAGTTATGTTGATTTTATGGATTCTCATGTTCCTACATTGACATTTTTCTTGACATCAACTCCGACATTATAATAACATAATATTCCGTGCAAAATGAAACCCTGCATGTGCATAATGCAATGGTAAAGTGCAACTCATTCTTAACAACTAAATAATTCTGCCGATTCCATTCATAATTTTTCCAAGGGAGGAAATGACAAGAAATGCTACATCGCTATGCAAGAGTCATAATCCTGATGTTGATCATCGCAGCAGCGTTCTTTCCGGCTCATGCGGCGTTCGCATCAAATGATACTGCGCCTGCTCCTCCATCTGCCGCCGCGGCACCTGAGCACGGTGACATGCATGCGCCTGCCGCCGTTCCTGCAGCTCCCGTGTCGACGACGCCTTGGTGGGTCTGGCCGCTGTCATTGTTCGTCGTGACATTCATCCTTGGAATCCTTGCGGTCCTCGGCGGTGTGGGCGGCGGTGTGCTGTTCGTGCCAATCGTGGGCGGATTTTTCCCGTTCAATATCGATTTTGTGAGAGGCGCCGGTCTGCTTGTGGCGCTAGCAGGGGCGCTGGCTGCCGGGCCAGGCCTCCTCAAGAGGAACCTCGCCAGCATTCGTCTGGCTCTTCCCGTTGCGCTCATAGCGTCGGCAGCTGCAATCGTCGGCGCGATGATCGGCCTCGCCCTCAAACCGAACGTCGTGAATACCCTCCTGGGTGCGACCATCCTGTTCATCGTCGTCATCATGGCGACGGCGAAGAAGTCCGACTACCCTGTGGTGCCAAAGCCGGATGCGCTGTCTCAGAGCCTCGGCATCATGGGCATCTACCGGGAAGAGTCGCTCGGCAAGGACGTTGAGTGGAATGTCCACAAAACACCCCTGGGCCTGGCCCTCTTCATCGTCATCGGCGTTATGGCTGGGATGTTCGGCCTCGGCGCGGGTTGGGCGAACGTGCCCGTCCTGAACATCCTGATGGGCGCACCGCTCAAGATATCAGTGGCTACGAGCAAGTTCCTGCTCTCGATCACCGATACGTCTGCGGCATGGGTATATCTGAACCAGGGTGCGGTGCTTCCGATGATCGTGGTGCCGTCCCTCGTGGGCATCATGCTCGGTTCCATTGTGGGCGTGAAGATACTCGCCAAGGCAAAACCCAAGGCCATCAAGTGGATGGTGATCGGCCTCCTGCTCTTCGCAGGAGCCAGGTCCCTGCTCAAAGGATTGGGAATCTGGAAGTAATTCTCACCACTGAGACAATAGAGACACGAAGAAGATTCATCATTGTAAAAAAACGAAAGACGAAGCCGGAGGAAAGTAGAATGTCGAACGAAAAAACCAAAGCATCGGAAGAACAGATCGCATACGCAGGCGTTCTCAATGTCGGTATGTGGTTCGGTCTGCTCCTGCTCGTAGTCACTTTCATAGTCTACATTTCAGGGGTGCTCCCGAGCTATGTCCCGATCGATGATCTGCCGAAGTACTGGACCATGAGAGTACACGATTTCAACGTTGCCCTGAACGCTCCAACGGGCTGGCACTGGACTGCGCTGGTCGGGAGGGGTGATTACCTGAATTTCGTCGGCATCGCGATCCTGTCGGGCCTCACGATTCTGTGCTACCTGGTAATTCTGCCGATCCTGTTCAGAAAGAAGGTTATGGCTTACGTTGTCATTGCGATCGTTGAAGTGCTGGTGCTGTCTCTGGCGGCAAGCGGCCTCTTGAAAGCAGGCGGGCATTAATCACGAAACAGCTTTATAGGGAAGAATATATCTATGGGGGCGGCTGAGAAGCCGCCCTTTTTATTTTGTTAGTCAGGAGCATCCGCATCTCCTGTTGACATCTCTCACGACCGCTGTTACGATGACATCAATGTTCGACTCATGAACTGAAAAGGTCCTGACCGTGAAAGAGCGCATCAATCTTCTCCGTGAGTTCTCCGTCCCGCTTCTCTGCGGCGTTGTCATGGCGCTGATCTGGGCCAACCGCGCTCCGGAGAGCTATGCCCGCTTCCTGTACGATCGTTTCCTCGGACCGATCAGCTTTCATTTCCTGACGAACAACATCTTCATGGTCTTCTTCTTCGGCATCGCGGCGGTCGAGATCACACAGAGCCTTCTGCCCGGAGGAGATCTCCACCCGATCAGGAAGTCAGTGAACCCCCTGCTCGCAACGCTCGGCGGCGTTGTCGGTCCTGCCCTGGTGTATCTGACGCTCAATCATTTCATCGGCTCCGCAGACCTGCATAGGGGATGGGGGATACCGACGGCGACGGACATTGCCTTCGCATGGCTTACTGCCCGGATACTGTTCGGCAACAGTCATCCCGCCATTTCGTTTCTCGTCCTCCTCGCGGTGGCTGATGATGGCATCGGACTCGCCATTATTGCTATATTCTATCCGAATCCTCTCCTGCCCGTGGAGCCTCTGTGGCTGTTCCTGACACTTGCCGGCATGGTGGTGGCATATCTTCTTCGCCGGGGCCGGGTTAAGTCGTACTGGCCTTACATTCTCATGGGCGGAGGTCTTTCCTGGGCCGGGCTCTTTCAAGCGCATCTTCATCCGGCACTTGCTCTTGTCTTCATCATACCGTTCCTGCCTCATGCCCCGTTCGAGACGAAGCATATGTTCGAAGACAACCCGGCTGATCATTCCACGGGCGCTCTGTTCGAGCATGAGTGGAAAGTGATCGTCGATTTCGGGCTCTTTCTGTTTGGCCTTGCCAATGCCGGGGTGGAATTTTCCAGCGTTGGGACGGCGACGTGGCTGGTATTGGCTGCCCTGTTGGTCGGGAAGACCGCCGGCATCTATTCCCTTGGATATCTTGCATACAAACTGGGATTCCCGCTGCCCCAGGGAATGCACAAGAAGGAACTGGCAGTGGTCGGCATCATTGCCGGATTCGGATTTACCGTCGCCCTATTCGTCGCAGGCGAGGCCTTTGTCGATCCAGCGCACCGGGGTGCCGCCAAGATGGGTGCGATGCTTAGCTGTAGCTCTGCACTGATCGCCATGATCGCCGCGAAGCTGCTTAAGGTCAGGAGAGTTGCCTGATAGAAGTGGCAGGCTGTTATCAGACCTCGGCTGGCTGCCGTGCCATCGCCTCCATGAGGAGGTCAGGCTCTTCTCCTTGCAGTCATGCTTACATGTCTCCATGATTGACCGGATACGGGGGAACGGATCATGCACAAGATTATAATCTTCACCGACCTCGACGGGACCCTGCTTCATCCAAAGACGTACTCTTTCGATGACGCACGTCCTGCGCTCGAATTGATACGACAGCGTAATATTCCTCTCATCATATGCTCCAGCAAGACGAGGGCAGAGATCGAGGTCTATCGGAGCAGGCTCGGGAACGGGCATCCCTTCGTTTCTGAAAATGGGGGTGGTGCATTTATTCCCGAGGGATATTTCCCATTTGCTGTCGACGGCGAGATGCAAGCCGGATGCCGGCAGATCTGCTTCGGCAGCCCCTACCACGAACTCCGGGATGTGCTGAGCGATCTGCGGGAACGACTGTCGACCAAGGTCCGGGGCTTCGGTGACATGTCCACGCAGGAGATCGCGGCTCTATCAGGATTGCCCGAAGCAGAAGCAGCTCTTGCGAAGATGCGCGATTTCGACGAGCCGTTCATCTTTGAAGAAGCCGATGCGGACGTGGATGCTTTTTTACGGGCAATCGAGGCCCGAGGATACCACTGGACGAGGGGGAGATTTTATCATATCATTGGTGAGAATGACAAAGGCATGGCAGCGACATTCCTGAAAAGGCTGTATGAAAAACGATATGGCCCGATACTCTCCATCGCTCTCGGTGATAATTTGAATGACCTTCCGCTGCTGCGAGTCGTTGATAATCCGGTCCTGGTGCGGGGAGCGGACGGGAGCTATGAGGCGAGTGTCAGTCTGCCGAACCTCATCAAGGCAGACGGAATCGGGCCTCAGGGGTGGAACCGCGCGATCATGAGGCTTCTTGCGGAATGAAGAGAGCGGAACTGATCGATATCTATCAGTCGGCGGTCAAGGCGGCCGATCCCTATCGTGCCGTGGTGGAACATCTGTCCCTGACCCGCGACATGCTTTCCGTCGCCGGTCAGGAGTATGATCTGAAGGGCTTCAAGAGGATCATCGTGATAGGCGCCGGAAAAGGGACGGCGCCAATGGCCCAGGCCGTGGAAGACATTCTTCATGACCGGATTAGCGAAGGTATCATTATTGTTAAATATGGTCATACGAGGCCCTTACGCAAAATCGTTCAGAGAGAAGCCGCTCACCCGCTGCCAGACGAGGCGGGACTGCGCGCGACATCAGAGATCAGGGAACTGCTGAAAGAAGCGGGAAAAGAGACACTCGTTATCTGTCTTCTTTCCGGAGGCGCTTCTTCGCTCTTTGTTGCGCCAGCGGACGGTATTACTCTAAACGATAAACGGGCAATAACGGACCTGCTACTTTCCTCAGGCGCGGACATCAATGAACTGAACTCGGTGAGGAAGCATATCTCGGCAATTAAAGGCGGGAGACTTGCGGAAATAGCATACCCTGCTACAATTGTTACCATGATCCTTTCCGATGTGATCGGCGACAAGCTCGACGTGATTGCCTCCGGTCCCACGGTTTCCGACAGCTCGAGCTTCAGGGATGCGCTGGATGTAATTCATAAGTACTCTCTCGAAGAAAAAATCCCGAGCGGAGTATTCAGTCTTCTGCACCTGGGTGTCTCAGGCGTGATACCGGATACTCCGAAGAGCGGGGCAGTTTTTTTTCAACAAATCCGAAACATCATCGTCGGAAGCATTCGGCAGTCCATTGAGGCCGCGCGGGGCCGGGCTGCGGCGCTGGGGTTCGAGCCTCTGTTTCTCACATCCGAACTGCACGGAGAGGCGCGTGACGCGGCCCGCTCTCTTGCGTCAAAGTC
>DATJBN010000099.1:0-7026 GCA_035515335.1 Syntrophales bacterium
TTTCGGTTGGAAGGGTTCTCCGCTTCTGAAGTGAAGGTGTGGATCTCACTCATGCCGACCTCCGATGTCTTCCCATCGAAGTATCTCACAACGGCCTTTTCTGTCTCCCCGTAGTGCAGGCGCGTAATGACCGTGGTAACAGGTATGACGCCTACGGGAAGAACGGCCTTGCCGACGAGGCTGTTGATGAAGGAACTCTTCCCGGCCTTGAACTGACCGAGGATGGCAACATCGATGGGCGGGTTGTCGACGAGGAGTTTCTCGCAGGCCTCTATCTCGCGGGAGAGAGAAAGGATGGAAAATCTGGTGCAGATATCACGGACGTTCGCTAGCGATTGTCGTGAAACATCCTGAATACGGCCTTTGGCATCTGACATAAAAAAACTCCTCCAGGATAAGTACTGGTAGGAGTTATCAGCCTCGCGGCGGTTTATTGGAAGTGAACTCCATCACCTGTGGTGCAGTTAAACAAATTCATCTTTTCTTGTCAAGAAGTCATTCACTACCTTGAATATCGCTCACATATCTTTTATTTCATCTTAGGAATGGCAACGGGGAATAAGACCCCCGGCTGGGGGTAATATTACCCCTGAATGCTGAAGATGCTCGCCTTCAAAGGCCATATCTCTTTAAACTTATTCAATAAAATTATGTGGCATTACTATTGCTAATTGTTAAGTGTACACTCTGATTAGTGGGTTCCGGTACTTAATCCCAGAAACCCTATAATTACTTCTGAAGGAAGCGGGCTATGAAAGTGCTATCCAGAAAATTAGTGGAGCTCATTGAACGGAACGCCGACAATTTAACAAAACGCTGGCTCGATGATGTAAAGAAACACCCAGGAACGAAGACCTATCATGCTTATGATGAAAAAAAACTCTATCAACGAGCATTCACAGTCTACAGCCAGTTTGACAAATGGATGTCGCAAGAGACTACCAAAGAAGAAATTAAGAGAATCTACATGGCTCTTGGTAAGCAGCGGCGCCAGGAAGGATTCGCCTTATCAGAAGTCGTTCAGGCGCTCACTATAACGAGACGCCATATATGGTTGCTTGTGCGTTCCGAAGGCCTCTTGGATACGGCTCTCGACCTCTACCAAGCGATAGACCTCATCAATCGCTCCGTTCTTTTTTTCGATCGTGCAATCTATTTCACGACCATGGGATTCGAAACAAAGGATTGATCTGGAATCCAGACTATTCTTCCCGGAAAGGAGGGCTATATATGGCTTCTGCAGATGTCTTGGGGCAATTCAATTTTTTTCGGGGATTCAGTGACGAACAAATGAAGAATTTGGCGGACATTGCGACTCAAGAATCCTATCGGGCCGGCTTTGAGCTATGGAAGAAGGGAGAGCCGGCAAAAAACCTCTATCTGTTGGAAGGCGGGAAGGTCGTCTTGGTCGTGGATACCTACATGGGCACGGCGAGACCACCAATGCAGGTCACCGTGGATATAGTTACAAAGGGGGATGCCATGGGCTGGTCAGCCGTGATTGAGCCTTATGTGTATACCCTTGGCGCCCGTTGCATCGATGATTCCAAAGCCATTGTCTTCGATGGAACTAAACTCAGGGACCTGCTTATCAAAGACATCACACTGGGATATAAATTCATGCAAGCAACGGCAAAAGTAATAGCCACCCGCCTGACTCATACCGAGATTATTCTGATCGGCGAGCGAGGTCTTTCTGTTTTGAGCGAAGATTGAGAGGATAAGAATTCACGGATGGATGTGTGCGGGACCTAAGTCGGGAAAATTTTTAGGAGGAATCAAAATGTGGAAGACTACAATCCGGGGAGAGGCATCCGCAGAACCTGCGATCAAGCAATGCCTAGCGCCTTGTCAGGAACGATGTCCCATCAACGAAGATATCCAGCGCACGAACGTCCTCATCTCCCTGCTTCCGGAAAATATAGACGAGGCCAGAGAGGGTCTCATCCAGATCGGGGATTATCTTTTCGAAAACAACCCTCTCTTCCCGGTATGCGGCTACGTATGCGGCATTTGCGAACTGGGTTGCAATTATCAGAGCAAAGGGGGCGCGATCAGAAGAAGGCTTTTGAAACGGTTCGTTTCGGACCATTTTCTGAATCACCTGGATGAAAAGAAAGAGTATGACGTTGTCAAGGACAAGGGAAATGTAGCTGTGATCGGCGGCGGACCCGGCGGATTGATGTGTGCCTTTCATCTTGGTAGAAAGGGCTACAGAGTGACCATCTTCGAAGCCTCGGGTAGACTCGGGGGCGCGCTATGGCTGATACCACACTATCGTCTCCCCAAGATAGTACTGCAGAGAGTCATAGAGAACATGCTGAGAGTGGCCGGTGTGGAGGTTAAGTACAATTCCAGAATTGGCGAAGGGAATCTCACGCTCGATAGATTACGGAAGGATGGCTACAAGGCGGTGTTCATCGCCAAGGGAACGCCTACGCCGAGGGTCCTAACTTTTGGCCGGGAACTTGTTGAGAACCAGGACCTCGATGGCATCCTTTATGGACAGACATTCCTCTATGAGGTAAGCCGCGGCATCCTCGTGAAGGATTATCTCGGGGGCAAAAGGGTTATTGTCATCGGCGGCGGCAACGTGGCCTTCGATGCGGCCCGCTCGGCCAGGAGACTGGGCGGTGATGTAACACTGGTAGCCCTCGAAAACGAGGATAAGTCCTCGAAGGACGGCATTCCGGCGGATCATGAAGAGATTCGCGGCGCGTGGGAAGAAGGCATCCGGATCATTTACTCACGCGGCGTGAGCAAGATACTGGGTGAGGGGGGAAGATTCACGGGCATAGTTTCTCCCAAGTGCACGAGCGTCTTCGATAAGGACGGCAGGTTCAATCCCGAATTCGATACGGCAGATGCGGTTACGATAAGCGGAGATGCCCTTATAATCACCGTCGGTCAGGGACCGGACAGGGCGTTTCTTGAAGGAGAAGGTCTGCTGGATGAAAACGGGCGGCTTGCCGTCGATCCCCTCACCTTACAGAGCAACAACAAGGACTGGGTCTTCATGGGCGGCGACGTGCGAAGGGTAGGCTTCATGGTTGATGCAATGCGTGAAGGCCGGGAGGCTGCAGAGTCCATCGAACGTTACCTGAAGGGCGTGGACATCAGGGCCGGAAGAAAGAAGGCATTCGAGACATTCGAGATACCGCAGCTCAAGGATGAAGACTACAGGTCGGAACCCGAGGTCATATGGATACCGGCGGAGAAGCGTTTGCACTTCCAGATGTTCGAAAAAGGCTTCACCCTCAAGGAAGCCATCGAAGAGGCAAGACGCTGCCTCTGCTGCGGCCCCTGCGTGTCATGCAAGGCATGCGTGTCGATAGGCATGCAGGATGAGTTGCCTGCCGTCGTTATCCACGAGCACCTGTGCAGCGGGTGCGGGATTTGCGTCTCATCCTGCCATTACGGCGCCGCATATCTCAAAGACCAAGGCGGCCACCTGGTTTCCGCCACCGATACTCTTAGATGCAAGGCCTGCGGTATGTGCGTGTCCGCTTGCCCGGCGGGCGCACGCGAGCTCACAGGCTCCGACATGGAGGGACGTATCACCGAAATCTATGCCTCGCTGTAAGATGGATAGAAGGAGTTAAAGAATGGGAACATCGAAACTGACAATCACGCATCCCGAGGTTTCACACGCTTCACTGGATGCATACTTATCAAAGCGGGCTCCTCACAGGGTGAAATTACGAATAGCGATCCTGCAGGGCGTCATGGAGAGAGAGCCTATAGATCACCTGAGCCGCAGGCGTAAAATGTCCCGTCAGGGCATCTACAATCTTGTTTATCGCATAAACAGAGAAGGGTTGCACGGTCTTGAGGACCATCACCTCGGCCGCCCCGGCAAATTGACGGCGAAACTAGCCGATGACCTGAAAGAGACATTGACCTATTCACCGATGGATCAAGGCTACGAGCAGATGCGCTGGGACAATCCACTGGTAAGAAGATATTTGAAAGAGAGACACGGGATTGAAATAGGCCGCGCTCAACTGGTCAACTGGTTGAACTTGATCGGTACGCCTGTAAAACTGGCACGGAAAAAATATGAGAGGACCCATTTTAAGGAGCGAGACCATCTGGCCGACAGCCGGGAAGATATCCGAAACAGGCAGCGACGTCGCTTCATCGCCCGTGCAGCTTAACAATCTTACGAGATTCAGTTACTACGAATGCACCTTGAGTGCTAGGAGGAATAATATGAAGGACTTCACCCCCAGGCTGGTATGCTTCTCCTGCAAATTCGGATGGGGTTATTTGAACGGCAACGGCAATACGAAAAGTATTAAGAACCTCATCCCTGTAGCCTGCAGCGGCAAGGTGGATGCCACACATATAATCGATGCCTTCAGGAAAGGAGCAGATGGTGTACTCATCCTCGGCTGCGCGGATAAGCAATGCCATTTCCAGACAGGCAATTACCAGGCAAGGAAGAGGGTCATTCTCTTGCAGAAAATTCTCAGAGAATTTGGCATCGAGCCCGGCCGCCTCAGGATAGCCTTCGATCTCGACCCGGAAGGCACAAAGATTCCTGTCCTCGTCGAAGAGATGAAAAAAGAAATTGAGGCCATGGGACCGCTTTTCGCTGCGGTTTGAACGGGAGACCGATTATGAGGAACATTGGAGGATAACATGGCGGAGAAACCCAAGGTAGCAATCTACTGGCTGGCATCCTGTGCAGGCTGTGATGAAGCCATAGTTGATCTTAATGAGGCAATTCTCCTTGTTGCCGGCGCCGTGGATATCGTGCTGTGGCCCGTCGCCCTGGACTTCAAGTACGAGAGCATCCGCAAGATGGAAAAAGGTGAGATAGCCCTTTCCATAATTCACGGTTCTGTCCGAAATTCTGAACAGGAAGAGATGGCAAAACTCCTCCGGGAAAAGTCGCAGCTCGTCCTGGCATTCGGCGCCTGCGCGTGCTTCGGAGGCACGGCGGGGCTCGCTAACTTCGTCTCGAAAGAAGAGATATTCGACTGGGTCTACAGGGATGCGCCAACAGTGGTGAACCCGAACGGCAACAGACCGCAACCGGAAACGAAAGTCAACGGGAACAGATTGACGCTTCCGGAATTTTTTGACCGGGTTTATGCGCTCCACGATATCATCCACGTAGACTACTACCTGCCAGGGTGCCCGCCGCCGCCCGAACTCATTGCAAACGCGGTGTTTGCCGTCCTGGAGGACAAACTTCCCCCGCTAGGCGCAACACTCGCGCCGACCAAGCCCTTGTGCGACGCTTGTCCGCGTAACAAATCGAAGCCGCAGAAGATGGAGATATCAGAGTTTAAAAGGATTCACGAGATCGAGGCAAAGGACGACCTTTGTTTTCTGGCACAGGGTGTCCTCTGCATAGGGCCTGCAATTCGTTCCGGATGCGGCGAGACGTGTATCAGAACCAATGTGCCCTGCAGGGGCTGCTTCGGTCCGGTAGACGGAGTGGACGATGCAGGCGCAAAGTTCATCTCCGGATTAGCATCCCTCATTGGTGCAGAAGGAGAGACAGAGGCGGAAAGAACCATAGCAGGGATAGAGGACCTCGCAGGCTACTGTTACCGCTTCAGTCTCCCCAGTGCATCGCTCAAGCGGAATGGCAAGAACAAGGAGAAATAGCATGGCTAGAAAAATAACCATAGATCCCATAACCAGGCTTGAGGGACACGGCAAGATTGAGTTGCTCCTCGACGAAAAAGGATATGTGAAAGATGCCTACTGGCAGGTGGCAGAGTTGCGCGGTTTTGAGCGCTTCTGCCTCGGCAGGCCGGCGGAAGAGATGCCGAGGATCGTACCCAACATATGCGGTGTATGTCCTTCGGCGCACCATATGGCCGCCACCAAGGCCCTTGACGATCTTTACAGCGTCGAGCCGACACCCGCGGCAAGGCTGATCAGGGAACTCGAATTTAACGCATTTTACATCGAGGATCACTACATCCACTTCTTCTTCCTTGCCGCGCCCGATTTCGTAGTCGGTCCGGACGCTGACCCGAAAGAGAGAAATATCCTGGGCGTCATCGGCAAGGTCGGCAAGGAGATTGGTCTCAAGGTAATTGAGGTAAGGAAGAGAAACCGGGACATCATCCGCCACATCTTTACAAAGGCGCCGCATCCTGAGGGCGGCCTGCCCGGAGGCGTGCCTAAGGGGTTCACCGAGCAGGACCGCAAGTGGGTGAAAGACACTGCCCTCTTCTCTCTTGACTTCGCCAAGTTCGCGATCCAGCTTTTCAAGGACGTGGTGCTAGCGAATAAAGCATATGTGGACCTAATTCTGAACGATGCCTACAAACTAAAGACTTACTACATGGCGCTTGTTGATGAGAGGGACAGGGCGGTATTTTATGACGGCACGGTGAAGGTAATCGATCCGGAAGGCAAGGAATATGTGAGATTCAATCCCCGCGACTACGATCAGTATATCGGTGAATGGGTGGAGCCATGGACATTCATCAGACTTAGCCATTTGAGGCAACTCGGCTGGCAGGGCCTGAAAGAAGGTGAAGGGACGTCACTGTATCGCGTCGCCCCGCTTGCCAGGCTGAATGTGGCCCGTGCCATGCAGACGCCTCTCGCACAGAAGGAAGCGGAGATCATGTTCGAGACTCTGGGGGGCAAGCCAGCACATCACACGCTGGCCACCCACTGGGCGCGTCTCATCTGCGCTCTTCAAGCGGCGGAAAATAATGTGATCATCGCCGACGAGCCCCTGCTAACCAGTAAGGACATCAGAAACATGAACCTGAAGCTGAAAAACAAAGGTGTCGGCTGTGTGGAAGCGCCCCGCGGGACGCTCTTCCACCATTATGAAACGGACGACCGGGGCGTTCTGACGAAGGTCAACCTGATCGTGGCTACACAGAATAATGCCGCTCCCATCTGTCTCTCCGTGAAGAAGGCCGCCCAGGAGTTCGTCCACGGCCCGGATGTGAAGGAAGGTTTCCTGAACATGGTGGAGATGGCATTTCGTGCCTATGACCCCTGCCTCTCCTGCGCCACCCACTCCCTGCCCGGCACGATGCC
>DATJBN010000100.1:0-5182 GCA_035515335.1 Syntrophales bacterium
GCAGTCGCGTATGCCTGCGAAAAATTATTTTCTACCTTTACTCCGGTTGTGGCTACAGGCTTTGACGTTCTGTATAAGATCACGCAGGCGCCGCCTGGATTGATGTTATTCGTGGAAGTGAGAAGATATATCTGCGGGGGCGTGAATTCGATATTCGCCTGAATGGAGAGGGATGCCTCATTTTTCCAGAGGGAATTGTCAATCGCAGAAATGTTTATGGTGGCCTGTCCTTCATGGAGTCTCATTGCTACCGGATCGATAGTTATAGGCACGCTGGTTTCTTTCGTCGCAGAATCCGCGTAGCCGACCTGAGAAAGCACGTGTGTCTGGTTGTCCTGCACGAGCGTCACTGCTGTCGATCGGAGTCCGCTTTTCCGGTCGGTGAACGCCACATTAAAGGTCTTGGACCGTCCGATTGCGGTTATGTCTTGGTCAAGGCGAATATCGGGCTTTTCCAATTCGCCCCATGAGTTGAAGAACCAAAATCCCAATGCAGAAACGACCACAACCAGAAAGATTATTATGTGTGTCTTGTAGGTTTTCATAAAAGTGCCTCGCTAGGATATGGAATCATGCGGCTGATTTATAATGATTTTCATGCTCCATTGCAAGATTAAAAGGCAATATTCCGGCAAATACCTGCATTACTTCTTGAAGTTGTCTTTGAGACTTGCTATATGTGAAATGTACAGTTATCCCGTTTCCCGCATAGCCTGGGCAAGTGAAACTGAAGAGGAAGGATGATGCTAAAGGATAAGAAGATAGTTCTCGGCGTATCCGGGGGAATTGCTGCATACAAGTCGGCTGAGCTAACAAGAGAGTTCATAAAAAAAGAGGCCTCAGTCAGGGTGGTGATGACGAAGCATGCCACCGAATTTATTGCCCCCCTCACCCTTCAGACCCTCTCCGCGCATCCGGTATTTGTCGATATGTTCGCGCCTGTGGGAGACTTCGCCATGGCCCATATCTCGCTTGCCCAGTATGCGGATATCGTTGTGATTGCCCCGGCGACGGCAAATGTCATCGGAAAGATTGCCTCGGGCATTGCGGATGACATCATGACCACCACGGTAATGGCGACGAAGGCGCCGGTGCTCATCTGTCCGGCGATGAACGTGAATATGTACACGAACGCAATCGTAGTCGAGAACATCGAAAGGCTGAAGGCAAAGGGCTACATATTCATGGTACCCGGCTACGGCGAACTGGCATGCAAGGCCGAGGGCTACGGCAGACTCCCCGAGATCCAGGATATCGTGGAAGAGGTGGAATCCATTTTGACAGAGAAGGACCTTGCTGGAGAGAAGATACTGGTGACTGCCGGGCCCACCCGCGAACCCTTTGACCCGGTGAGATATATCTCAAATTATTCCTCGGGGAAGATGGGGTACGCCCTTGCAATCACGGCAAAACGGCGGGGCGCAAGCGTTACCCTGATCAGCGGGCCTACGGCACTTGCGGCGCCCGCGGGTGTTACCTTTGTTCCAGTGTCGAGTGCGGTCGAGATGAGGGACGCTGTTATGGATCATCTGGATGCCTCGACCGTTGTGATCAAGGCCGCCGCAGTAGCGGACTACAGGCCTTCTGCGCGGGCCACAAGTAAAATAAAAAAGACAGGCAACGGGCTTGACCTGCACCTGGAGCGGAACCCGGACATAATCCTCGAGGTCGGAAGAAACAAGGCCACCCGTATCCTTGTTGGTTTCGCTGTGGAGACGGAGAATCTGGTGGAGAATGCCAGGAGGAAACTCAAGGCAAAGAACATGGACATCATTGTGGCCAACGACGTGACAAAGGAAGGCGCGGGATTCGGCTACGATACGAACATAATCAAGATACTATTCACCAACGGCAAGGTCGAGAGCATGCCCCTGATGAGCAAGATGGAGGTTGCCGACAGGATTCTTGACAGCATAAAGAAGATAATGACGAGCAGGCAATCGGGCGCACGCCGCGGCCCCCGCAGGGACAAATAGTCCGTTATGGAACCGAAAAATGCGCACCCTCAAGATGAACTCCTGACACTTGTGAGAACTCTCCGGGTAAATATCGAATCCGGGATCGATGTCGGGAAGCCTTCTTCCCGGCTCTATATGAAGGGAGATGCGGGCCGGGTTGCGGAGGCTTCGCGTAAAGTACAACCGGCAAAAAAGGAGGCGAAAAGGGCCGTCACTCTGGATGACGTTAAAAGAGAACTGGGAGATTGCCAGAGATGTGAGCTCGGACGGGTGAGAACCAACATCGTCTTCGGCGAAGGAGATCCTCGGGCGGAGATAGTATTTGTCGGCGAGGCGCCAGGAGCGGATGAAGATATGCAGGGAAGACCTTTTGTCGGCCGCGCCGGCCAGCTCCTCACAAGGATCATCGCCGCCATGGGACTGACGAGAAGCGATGTCTATATCTGCAATATCCTGAAGTGCCGGCCGCCCGGCAACCGCAATCCAAGGCCGGAAGAGATCGCAGCGTGCGAACCGTTTCTGATAAGACAGCTTGATGCAATAAAGCCAAGTATAATCTGTGCACTGGGGACATTTGCCGCGCACACCCTGCTCAAGACCGAGGTTCCGATAACGGTACTCAGGGGAAAATTTCATTCATATCACCGCATACAGTTGATGCCTACATATCATCCGGCATTTCTCCTCCGGAACCAGGGGGCTAAGAAGCAGGTGTGGGAAGACGTCCAGAAGATAATGAAAGCGCTTCCGGGGAAATCATAAAACTCTTTTTGCCGGGTATCGGCCGCCGGGAGGGGCGATCCATGAAGAAGACCGGACTCATCGTATCAACACTGATAGTTGCGTTGCTTTTCTCAGCCGCGCTTTCTGGGAAGTCGCTTGCCGACGAAAAGAAACCGGTATTTGATTCCATAACTGTTCATGCCACAATCACGCCCCCTGTTGCCGAATATATCGTCCAGAGCATAGACGCGTCGGCCAAGGCCGGCTCGGATGGCCTGATCATTCTCCTCGATACGCCGGGCGGACTCGACCTCGCCATGAGAGACATTGCAAAGGCCATCCTGAACGCGCCCATCCCCGTTATTGTCTATGTATATCCGTCAGGAGCACGCGCCGCTTCGGCTGGTGTGATAATAACGGTTGCAGCGCATGTAGCGGCCATGACACCCGGAACGAACATCGGTGCAGCGCACCCGGTCGGGCTGGGCATAGGTGGCGGCGACAAGACCATGATGAAGAAGGTGGAGAACGATGCCGTCGCCTACGTGAGAGGCATTGCGGACAAGAGAGGGCGAAACGCAGACTGGGTGGAGAAATCTGTCAGAAAAAGCGAGTCTATCACTGCCGAAGAGGCGCTGAAGCTCAAGGTCATAGATTTTGTCGCGCCCAACCTGGAGAGCCTGCTTGAGCAGATGGACGGCAAAGAAGTCACGGTGCAGTCCAAGAAGTGGGTCATCAGGACAAAGGGTGCAGTCGTCAATGAGAAAAAAATGAGCGCCAGGCTGAGAGTGCTCTCCGCTATCAGTGACCCCAATATTGCGTATATCCTTCTTTTGGTAGGACTTGCAGGACTCTATTTCGAGCTCGCACACCCGGGTGTGATTCTTCCCGGCATCATAGGCGGCATCTCGCTGATCATGGCGTTCTTTGCCCTGCAGACCCTGCCGGTAAATTATGCGGGGATTCTGCTGATACTTTTTGCCATAATTCTTTTCATCGCCGAAATAAAAGTAATGAGCCACGGACTACTGACTGTGGGAGGAGTTATCTCGCTTGTCCTGGGCTCGCTGTTGCTCTTTGAATCACCCGACCCTGCATTGCGAGTGTCATGGAGTGTGATGGTCCCGGTACTGGTCGTGATCTCTTTATTTTTTGTGGGTGTCATAGCCCTCGTCCTGAAGGCGCAGATGAGAAAACGGCAAACAGGGAAGGAGGGGATGATTGGCGAAGAGGGAGTGGCGATCACCGATGTTCATGAAACGGGAACGGTGCTTGTAAGGGGCGATTACTGGAAGGCGTCGAGCGACTCGCCTGTGGAGAAGGACAGAGCGGTAAGGGTAGTTACGGTGGAAGGTCTCAAGATCAAGGTTGAAGAAATCGCAAAGAAACAGGGAGGCTGAATATGTTTTCTATTCCATTTATCGTACTGGTAGTCTTGGTAGTCATGTTCCTGGCTTCGGCCATAAGGATACTGAACGAGTATGAAAGAGGCGTTATCTTCCGCTTGGGGAGGGTCATCGATACCAAGGGGCCGGGCCTCATCATCCTCATCCCCGTTGTTGACAGGATGGTGAAAGTCGATATGCGCACCATTACGATGGACGTTCCCCCGCAGGACGTGATCAGCCGGGACAACGTGTCAATCAAGGTCAATGCCGTCGTTTATTTCAAGGTCATGGATGCGAACGACGCGGTGATTAACGTGGAGAATTATCTCTATGCCACCTCCCAGCTTGCCCAGACGACGCTCCGGAGCGTTTGCGGGCAGGTTGAGCTCGACGAACTTCTCTCGCAGCGCGAGAAGATCAACCTCCAGCTTCAGGAGATACTCGACAGGAACACTGAACCGTGGGGGATCAAGGTTTCCCACGTCGAGGTGAAGCAGATCGATCTGCCGGAAGAGATGAAGCGTGCAATCGCCAAACAGGCCGAGGCAGAGAGAGAACGAAGGGCAAAGGTAATCAACGCGGAAGGCGAGTTCCAGGCGGCGCAGAAGCTGATCGAGGCGGCCGCTATCATGGAAACGCAACCGATGTCTCTCCAGCTCCGTTACCTGCAGACGCTTAATCAAATCGCATCGGAGAATAATTCGACAACCCTGTTTCCGATTCCCATAGATCTGGTAAAGCCATTCTTGACCCTTGCAGAGAAAGGGAAATAATATTCGTCAGGGATGCTGGAGGGAGGAATGGAGAGTAAAGAGAAGAGACATATTCTTACGGGAGGTCTGATCCTCATTACGCTCGGCGTCCTGATCATACTCGACAATACCGGCATCTACGGGTTTGATAAGGGCTGGCCGATACTTCTGATTGCAATTGCTCTCGGCAACCTGATGCAGCGCGTGAAGGATATCGGCGGATGGTTCATCGGCGTTGCAGGTGTCATGTTCCTGCTGGTCAATAACTGGGGATATGATCTCCATGTGATTGCAAAGTACCTCCTTCCCGTTCTTCTGATCCTCTTCGGCTTAAATGTTCTGATAAAGAACTACAGGAAAA
>DATJBN010000101.1:0-9295 GCA_035515335.1 Syntrophales bacterium
TTCGGAGGGCGCCGCTGAAACTGAAAGATGAAAGAATCGATTCCCTCGACTCCAACTCGGGCGTCTTAGATTTAACGGTGAACGCGAAGATTATGACAGCTCCCAGGCACCCGAGCCCCAGCACTGCCGCGGACCAGCGCCAATCGAGGCATCGCACCAGCCAGCCGGACATGAAGACCGACAGTGCCGTTCCTATTCCGTAAGATGACGTGTAGAAGGCGATAGACCTGCTCTGGGTTGTTCCCGTAATCTGATCGCTCAAGGCTTTGAGGCCGGGCATGTATGTCCCCGCAAGGCTTATGCCCGCGCAGAATCTAAACAGCATTGCCGTAAAGAAGCCCTCGGCAAACCAGCCGAAACCGAACATTGACGCCGCGCCGAAGGCGGCAGAACTGAGGTAGATACGCCGCGGGTCGATTCTGTCCGTGAGGCTGACGAGGACGGGGACAGCGGCTGCATAACCGCCATAGAAGATGCCGTTGATCCAGCCGGCCTCGGTATTGCTGAGGCGCCACTCGCTGCGAAAGGCGGGGAGAAGGGCAGGGAAGAACATCGTTCCCGCCATCGAGAAAATTTCGGCGATGCATATGCAAATGACGAAACGGCCCTGATTGTTCATGGCAGCAACTATGAATTTCAGAAAATTACCCGTCCGCTTTGCGATTTTTCTACCATTCTTTTCGAATTATTGTAATAATCATTTTGAATAAAATCGATTCTTGAACTTCATATGGGAAATAGGTCAAAAGAAAAGAACGGTATCGAAGTAGCCCTCTTCGATTTCGGCGGGGTTCTCTCCGAGGAGGGTTTCAAGAACGGCCTCAAGGCAATAGCAAGATCAAACGGCCTTGATGAGGATGGTTTTGTAAAGACAGCAAACGATGTGATTCACGCCTGCG
Organism: Syntrophales bacterium; assembly: GCA_035515335.1. Classification (GTDB taxonomy): domain Bacteria; phylum Desulfobacterota; class Syntrophia; order Syntrophales; family UBA2185; genus Fen-1135. The sequence goes on from DATJBN010000101.1 coordinate 900, forward strand.
GGTATCTCGTGGGGAAAACGTCTGAAGCAGCCTACTGGAAGCTGTTGAGAGAAGTCACGAGCATCTCCGGCGATGATCTTACCATTAGAAACGAACTATTATCCCGTTTCAGTCTGAGAAAGTGGATGATCGATGCGGTAAAAAGGCTAAAGGCGGCCGGCATCCGCGTTGGCATCCTCAGCGATCAGACAAACTGGCTCGACGAGCTGGATGCCCGTGATAATTTCTTCAGACTGTTCGATTATGTATTCAACAGCTATCACATGGGGACTAGTAAGAGAGACGTCAGCCATTTCAAAGAAGTGGTGCGGATACTCGAGACCGATCCGCAGAACGTTCTCTTTATCGACGATGACCCGGGCAACTGCGAAAGGGCGAGACAGGCCGGGCTTATGGTCATTCACTACATCGACCGCAGGCAATTTCTGGCGGAGATCGCCCGGCATTTTCCGGAATTAAGATAATACCAACAGCGGCCTTAGCTGGAAAGGGAAGGAATGGTAAGTTTTTTATAAATTGACACCCATATCCATTTTTCTTATACTCTGACATCTCTTCCGCTCGACACCCATCATTTACAACCGACCCAAAGCATGAAGGAGGAAACATGCAGCTGATAGACCAACTGGATGCTGTCTTCAAACCCAAGAGTGTCGCTGTGATCGGGGCTTCACCTTCCCCCGGCAAGCTGGGATACGACGTCACCTACAATCTGATCCATGCGGGCTTTGCCGGTAAGATATATCCCATCAATCCGAAGGCCGATCAGATTCTTGGGCTTGTCGCCTACAAGCAGATCTCCGATATTACGCCCGCACCGGAGCTGGCTGTAATCATTATTCCGGCAAAGGCGGTGCCCGGTGCTATCGACCAGTGCGGAAAGGCAGGTGTCAAAGCCGCGGTCGTCATCACAGGAGGGTTTGCCGAAGCGGGAGAGGAAGGCGATAAACTCCAGAAGGAGCTTGCTGCAAAAGCGCGCCGCCACGGCATTCGTGTGATCGGTCCCAACTGCCAGGGAGTGAACAATCCCCATCACAATCTCTGCGCCTCGTGGCCGCTGCTCACCAGAAAGGGCGGCATGGCCTTCATCTCGCAGAGCGGGACCGTCGGAGCCGCGCTGATGGACTGGGCGAGTGAAGAGCATTTGGGTGTCAGCGCCTTTGTGAGTCTCGGGAATCGTGCCGATGTCGACGAAACGGATTGCATCACCTATTTCAACAATGACCCCAATACACTCGTCATTGCCCTGTACGTCGAGGGCGTGAAGCGGCCCGTTGAATTTCAAAAGGCCCTGGCGGCTGCCGGGAAGCCCGTCGTTGTTCTGAAATCAGGGCGTACGGCGAGAGGCCGCGTTGCGGCGGAGTCGCATACCAAGTCTCTCGCGGGAGTGGATGCGGTCTACGACGCGATATTCAGAAAGTATAAGGTTCACCGCGCCGATACCGTCGAAGAGCTTTACGATTTTGCAAAGGCCTTAGCATACATGAAGAAGCCCAAGGGACGGCGGCTTCTCAATATCACAAGTTCTGGAGGCTCGGCGATCCTGGCCATCGATCAGGCAGAGAAGTTCGGGTTTGAATCGCCGCGGCCCAGTGACTCGCTCAGAGAACGCCTGCGTGCCGTCCTGCCGCCGCACTGCTCCGTTGATAATCCAATTGACCTGACGGGCGATGTTATCGGCGATACGAGCCTGTACGGCAAGGTGATAGAGGCCGCGAAGGAGGACTACGACTGCATGGTCATCATCTTCGGCGATCCTATATCCGGGGCGTCAAAGATCGTAACTCCCGGCGCACCCGAAGTGGTGATATTTCTTGGAGGGGCAGATGTCGAACGTGAAGAGCGACTTCTTATCCATCAGCGGGGCGTCCCGGTCTTCCCAACCCCCGAGCGCGGCATAAGGGCATTATACCAGTTCTTCCTGTTTGAGGGCCGTGCCGAGCCGGCGCCGGTGCCGCACGCTTCCTCGTCAGGGCTGGAGCTCATGGCGGCAAGCGATGCTGTTGCGCTCCTCGATGAGGCCGGGATTCCTGTGGCAGCCGCACGCCTCGCTGCTTCCGCCGAAGCGGCCGCAGAACTCGCCAAGAGCTTCTCCGTCCCCGTTGTCCTCAAGGTCTCGTCTCCGGATATTGCGCATAAGACCGACTTGGATGGCGTCCGTCTTAATCTGGCCACCGACAAAGAGGTGCGTACCGCCTATCATGAAATCATGGCGAGTGCCGCCGCACGTGCACCTAAGGCGCGGGTCAATGGCGTAACTGTATCGCCTATGGCTGAACCCGGCGGTCAGGAGGTCATCGTGGGGATATTCACTGATCCACAGTACGGTCCCATATTAATGTTCGGCCTGGGAGGAATCTTTACCGAGATCTACAAGGACGTGCAATTCTGCTTGCTCCCCGCTCCGGATAAGGAGCTAAAGGATGCAATCGAGGCCATCACCGGTTATCCCCTGCTCACCGGCGCCAGGGGGCAGCGTCCCAAGGATGTGAAGAAACTCATAGCGATCATGAAGGCCGTCTCGCGGCTTGCTGTCGATAACCCGGACATTGACCAGATCGACCTCAACCCGGTGCTCGTTTACGAGCAGGGAGCTCTTGTTGTGGATGCGAGGATCTTAAGGCGGGCGTAACAGCGGTTAGTGAATATTCATACCATTCGCCAGATTCGCCATTATCAGACCGTAAAAATTCTTCTTGCCGGATTCGTAGTACCATCCCAGGTGTGTGAAGCAATTCGAGCACGCTGCAATTGACCACGTAAACCCCGGGAACCAGGTTGCCTCATTAGTGGGAATACCCCAGATGAAGCATCCCCATGCCTCAGAGAAACAACCGATATGGAATATCACTCCCAGGGGATTCTTGCATATATGTGCATGCTGGCCGTTGACGGCGATGCTGTGCTCGATGGTCGTGATTTCGTTCTTACAATTCCTGCAGATTATTGATGCCTTCTTTTTTTCCGTTTCCGTTTCGCCAGATGTTTTCGAAGAGACCTCTTCGATCACGTCACCCGAAGGTTCCTTGAGGACAGAAATGCAACCTCTTACAAATGTGTTCACTTCTTTGTCCGGTTGAAAGTCCATATTGTGGAAGCCTCTCTCCTGAGACGGGCTGATGGAAATGCAGATGGTTACTTACATTACTTGATTTATCCTTCTGATGCAAACCAACAAAATGAATATCTCGAGAAAACTGTGATCGTGGCATCCAAGTAGTCACTTGACATTATCGGCGCACCTGTGTTACGCACTCTATCTACGCGGATACTCTGCAATGACGTAAGGGAAGGCGGTGAAATTCCGCCACGGGCCCGCCGCTGTAACCGGGGACGAAAGCTGCATCAGCCACTTTCCTCTTGAGGATGGGAAGGCGCGGTAAGTAGGAAGAGCCGGAAGTCAGAAGACCTGTCTGCAGGCCGGAAGTTTTGGCCAGCGCGAGGTGCAGCCAAAGCCGACACAACCGTAGATGAAAAACGGCATCCACGGATCAACCTATGGTTCGTGGATTTTTTATTGTTTGTATGGCGAAGAAATTATTGCTTGTAAGACACGGGGAGGTTGGTAAGGAGTACCTTGACCGGTACATCGGGAGCACCGACATCTCCATGAGTCCGCACGGCAGAGAGCAGATAAAGGCGGCACAGCCGCTCTTGCAGAGCAGTACGCCGGATGTGTGCATATCGAGTACGATGAAGCGCTGCCGAGAAACTGCGGCGATCCTTACCGAAGGTTCCGGGATGGAGCTTGTCTTCGATCCTGATCTCAGAGAAATTGATTTCGGCCGGTGGGAGGGCATGACCTTTGAAGAGATACTCAAGGGTTTTCCCAACGACATTGACAGATGGATCGAATTCCGTCCGGAATTCACTTTCCCGGGAGGCGAGAAGATAGGAGATTTCCAGGCAAGGATTCAAGGCGTCGCCGGGCGTCTTGCGGCGAACTCGGCCGATACGATCCTCGTTTGCACGCACGGGGGCGTCATCCGTCTGCTCATCTGTCATTTTCTCGGGCTTCCTCCCTGGCAGTACGTCCTATTTAAGGTGCAGCGTGCGTCGCTGACGACTATCGAACTTTTCGGTGAGTCGGGCATGCTTTCCGGGCTGAATCAATGCGTGTGAGTGGAGAAGTATATCTCGATGGCTAAGATGATTCTCATAACAGGAGGAAGCAGAAGCGGCAAGAGTGCCTACGCCCAACGCATCGCCGAATCGGTTTCGGGGGCGCGGACGTATATCGCAACATGTCCGGTTGTGGATAAAGAAATGGAGGAGCGTATCAGGAAGCATAGAGAGGCCCGTGATCCATCATGGCGTACGATCGAAGAGGTAACGAATCTTGCGGACGCCCTCGCCAGCGCGAGAGGAAGCGAGGTCATCCTGGTCGACTGCCTCACCCTGTGGATCAACAATCTCATGTATGAAGCGCAAAAGAAGAATAAACGTCTCGGCGAAGATGCAATAGGTGCGCTCAGCAAGAATGTGGTCGGGATTTGTAAAGAACTTCCCGGCTCGGTCGTTCTGGTCACAAATGAGGTGGGGATGGGTATCGTGCCTGCAGATCCGGTCTCGCGTATGTTCCGGGACCTTGCGGGACGCTGCAATCAGATCATGGCCGAACAGGCAGACACCGTAATCTTCATGGTCAGCGGCCTTCCTATTTATATTAAAGGAGAGAAAAATTTATGAGTTTGCTGGAATCAACGGTTAAGGAAATAACCCCGCAGGACGCGGATGCACGCGCACGTGCCAGGACTAGGCTTGAACAGTTGACGATGCCGCACTGGGCCCTTGGGCGATTGATGGACCTGGCCGAAGAACTGGCTGGCATGACGAACTCTATGAAGCCGCCTGTAGGCCGGAAGACCGTTGTGACCATGGCCGGTGATCATGGCATCGCGGCCTCGGGGGTGAGCAAATATCCACAGGAAGTAACCGTGCAGATGGTGCATAATTTTGTGCAGGGCGGTGCGGGCATCAATGCCTTAGCGAGGCTCGTCGGGGCCCGCGTAGTAGTCGTCGACATGGGGGTGGCGGGTGACCTCAGCGATCTCGCCAAAGAGGGTAAGATCATATCCAGGAGGATAGGGGCGGGGACAAGAAGCATGGCTACAGGACCAGCCATGTCGCGGACTGAAGCAGTTCGCTCTGTGGAAGCGGGTATTGAGGTGGCCCTGGAGCTGGGGCCGTCAACCGACGTCTTCGGAACCGGAGACATGGGGATCGGGAATACCTCGCCGAGTGCCGCGATGATCGCGATTTTCAGTGGAGCTCCCCTCGCCGAAATCGTGGGCAGGGGGACGGGGATCGATGATGATCAGCTGCTGCACAAGACAGCGATGATTGAGAAAGCGCTCGAGATCAACAGGCCGGATCGTGGTGACGCCCTCGACGTTCTTGCCAAGATCGGTGGATTTGAAATCGGCGGGATAGCCGGTCTCATCCTCGGCGCAGCATACCTCAGAAAACCGGTGCTCGTGGACGGGTTCATTTCAACAGCCGGTGCCCTTGTGGCGGCAGGTGTCGCTCCGGCTGCTCGGGACTTCATGATTGCTTCACACCGCAGCATGGAAAGAGGGCATCAGATCGCACTCGATTGCTTGGCGAAGAAACCGCTGCTCGACCTGGATATGAGACTCGGCGAAGGGACGGGCGCGGCCTTATCGATGAATCTTGTGGAAGCAGCGGTCCGCATCCTCACAGAAGTGGCCACCTTCGAGGAAGCCTCCGTCTCCAAGGCAGATAAATGAAACCTCTCTTTGCGGCGATACAGTTTCTAACCGTCATTCCCTTCCCCAAGAGTTTCGTCTGTGGTGAGAAGGAGCTGGCGCGCTCTATGCCTTACTTTCCTGTGGTCGGCCTGTTGATCGGGATTGCAATCGCGGTCTTCGATCATGTGATAGGAATGATTCTGCCCCCTCTTCCGGCAAGCGTGATGACCGTTATTGCCATGACCGCCATATCGGGCGGGCTGCACATGGACGGCCTTGCGGATACGGCGGACGGTTTTTTCAGTGCCCGGCCGCGGGAGCGTGTGCTCGAAATCATGAGAGACAGCAGGACGGGGGTCATGGGTGTCCTCGCCGTAGTATTTGTGATTGCGCTGAAGGTTTCGCTCCTGATCTCTCTTTCTCCTTCTTTGCGCTCGGGAATCATCGTGCTCATGCCGCTTGCAGGCAGGACGTCTTTCGTCATAATGATGACGGCTATTCCTTACGTTAGGCGTGAAGGCGGCCTGGCAACTGCCTTCGGCGCCGGAAGATTATGGCTCAACGTCATCGGGGCCTCCCTCTTTCTTGTCGCTGCGGGCTGGCTTGCGGCACGCTGGGGGGGCCTTGCGGCGGGAATTTCCTCTCTTACAGTTGCCGTGCTTTTTTCTCTCTATTGTCTTCGCAAGATCGGTGGTTATACGGGCGACACCCTCGGGGCATCCTGTGAGATCACGGAGATCGTCCCGGCGGCAGCGTCCTTGGTTATGATGGGGTTATGAAGGCAAATCCATCCCACCCTTAGCAAAATAAGATTCATCCTAAAGACTTCAATGAGACTGGAATATCAGATTATTGCCGCCGTACTTCTTGACTTCATCGCGGGCGACCCGCATTGGCTTCCCCATCCTGTAAAGCTGATTGGACGCTTCGCCCTTTTTCTGGAGACGCCCTTGAGGAAGATCTCCGCAGGCCCGCGCTTGGCGGGTATGATGATGGTTTTGATTGTCCTAGCGGTTACATGTCTCTTAACACATGTAATCATTGCCTGCGCGGGACTGATCCATCCTCTTCTCGGTGATGTTGTTTCCATCTTCCTTCTCTATACGACGTTTGCGGCGAGAGATCTCCTGGATCACAGCCTCTCTGTCTATCGCGCACTTGCGGCTGCGAGACTCGAAGAGGCCAGGGCAAGGGTATCTTTCCTTGTGGGAAGGGATACGGACATTCTCGATGAAAAAGGCGTCGTCAGGGCAACCGTTGAAAGTGTCGCGGAAAATACGGTGGATGGAGTTACGGCACCGCTCTTTTTCGCATTTCTTGCCGGGCCTCTCGGGGCTATGATTTATAAAGCCATAAATACACTTGATTCGACATTCGGCTACAAGAACGAGCGCTACCTGGACTTTGGATGGGCCTCGGCGAGACTCGACGACCTCGCCAACTATATCCCGGCACGCCTGACGGCGGTGATGATACTGGTTGCCGCCATGATCTTGAGACTTCGTCCCTCAAATTCTCTCAAGATTCTCCTGCGGGATGGAAGGAAGCACCCCAGCCCGAATTCCGGGCTGACTGAGGCGGCGGTGGCCGGTGCACTTGAGGTTGAGCTCGGTGGGATGAACTATTACTTCGGAGAGCCTTGTTTCAGACCGACCATTGGTAACCCGGATAGGGAACTTGTGAAGACCAATATACTGAGAGCGAATGCCCTGATGGTTGTGACGCTCTTTATTGCTGTGCTTGTCTGCCTCGCCGTGAGATTTAGTCTGTAACGAAATCTCGATAATCAATCAGCCTGGCCGAAAGATTGCGTATCATAAGAGTTCTTTGTTGGACAATTGTAGTGTATGATGAATGCATTAAGGCTTAAGAGTGATGTAATATAGAATTTCATGAATGCATCGGGATCAGAAAAAGAGATCGCACTAAAATTTATCGTCAGGGCCCTGCACCACAGGAATTACCGGCTCTTCTTCGGCGGCCAGAGCGTCTCGCTGATCGGGACATGGATGCAGCAGCTCGCCATGAGCTGGCTGGTGTACCGCCTCACCGATTCGGCGTTTCTCCTGGGAGTTATCAGCTTCTCAAGTCAGATCCCGGTCTTTCTTTTTGCATCGATTGCAGGCGTCTACGCGGACAGATGGAACAGGCTCCGAATCCTGGTTGCTACCCAGGCCTTCTCGATGATACAGGCCCTGATCCTTGCCGTCCTCACGCTGACCGGCACAATACATGTCTGGCAGCTCATCGGCCTGAGCGTATTTCTCGGCATGATCAATGCATTTGATATGCCCACGCGGCAGTCCTTTGTAGTCGAGATGATAGATAAACCGGAAGACCTGGGCAACGCGATCGCACTCAATTCTTTCATGTTTAACGGGGCGAGGCTCGTGGGGCCTGCAGTTGCCGGCTTACTGATCGGTCTTCTCGGCGAAGGCGTCTGCTTTCTTATCAACGGGCTCAGTTTCATCGGCATCATCGCGGCCTTACTCGCGATAAGAGTGCCCACGAGAAAAAAAGAGATCCGCGCATCACGTCTGTGGCAGGAATTAAGAGACGGCTATTCCTACGCCTTCGGATTCGCGCCGATACGATACATCCTTTATCAACTCGGTGTGATAAGCTTCATGGGCATGGCCTATGGCGTTCTCATGCCTGTGTTTGCAAGAGATATCCTCCACGGCG
>DATJBN010000102.1:0-3604 GCA_035515335.1 Syntrophales bacterium
AGGGTTATATACATGTCCCCCACACCTGCCTGGCTGTGAAACGCCTGAAACCCTCCTCCCAGTAATTTTGCAAGCGACCGTATCTCCACGCCTGACCTGGCAAATATGGTGCCCGGTATCGAATCACCGAGGTCCAGTGTATGCACCACACCCATTATATTTGCCACGATGTTCTTGAGGGCACCGCACGCCTCCACTCCGACGATGTCGAAATTGTAGAAGGACGTGAACTCCCTGCGATTGAACCGGATGATCTCATCACGAATTATCTTCGAGATATTTTTCTTTCCGGCCACCGTAACACACACGGGGTGTCCCAGCATGACATCCATGTCAAAGAAAGGGCCGCCTATGCAAACGACTTCGTACTTGTCCTTCAGGTTAAACAAATTGGTATTGATTAATTGCGACGGAGTTATCAACTCCTTCGTAATCTCATCGGAAATGAGACCCTTGATCGGCGACACCAGGCACGTATCTCCTGCTTTCTTCTCGAGCATCGGCTTCAGGTAGTCCAGGAACTCCGGAAGTCTGTTCATGGTAATGGTAAGAAAGATAAAATCGTTGTCATCGACGACGCGCTCAAGGTCATTCGTTGCATGCACAGTTGGGGACAGCCTTGGAACGTTATCCATACCGCCGAGTCTTCGCGCAAGCTCCTTTGTCAGGTGCTTCGGATTAAGATGATCTTTGTTGATGATCCGGCACACGTCAGTATCGTGATAGTAGAGAGTAACCCTCTTATTATCCCTGCCGAATTTGTATGCGAGCGAGGTGCCGAGCCTACCCGGCCCGATAATGCCTATTCTGCCCGTGTCTAAATTGCTTGTTCGCATAATATCGTGCTCATAAATCTTATCCGGTTTTGTCTGCTCGCGCAAAAATCGTGTCACATGCCCCGGTATAACTCTTCTCGTCGGAAGAACGAGATGCAGGGCATAGTTGCTGTCCAGAGCGGTGATTATAGGTAAAAAAAGCGTGACATGTCAAATATTAATACACGCCAAAATATTTCTTGCCTTAACAAAAATATTTCCTTTCAACCGCATGCAGGCTGGCGCAAAATTATGACGCGGTTACACTTCAAAATGGTTGTAACTTTATAAAAATGTGGTACGTTGAATCCGGTTTCCGAAACATCGATACAAGGCGTAGGCAAGGCTTCATCTTATAACCGCAGTACAAACGTAAAATCTTACTCAGGAGTTGAACATGGCACTATTGAAGGAAGGAACGATCCCTATCGGAAGAACAATGTTTATCGCCAAAGAAGGTGGCCTGACTAAGGACGTCCTTGAGATCGACGCGAACGGACAGTACCAGATCGTGGAAAGACCCGACAGGTTTGAAATCAAGAACACAGAGTGCTGCAGAAGCATCGTTATCAAGGTGAAGAAAAAAGAATAACGGACTGGATGCGGAATGCAGCCTTGAGATCAGCGATCCTGTCCGGATAGTTGCGGATGTTTGTGTCTCAGCGTAGACCGTCATTCCCCCGGACCCGGCAATGATTTCTTTCTTATGGCGTGTATGGCCGTTGCCTTGAATGACGCCTTGAGATTCATTCCCTCGCGCATGGACAGGTCTTCGCGGGCATTGTTCGTCACATAGGCGACAAGAGGGAACCCGCAATCAAGTTCAATCTTATAGAAGGCGCCGGAGGGAACAATTTTTTTTACGGTGCCGGAGAAGATATTCCTTGCACTGGTAATTTCATGCGATAGGCCTGTCGCCACGGTGACATTTTCCGGGCGGATGCAGAGTATCACCGGCTCTCCAGGGTTTGCTTCGCCGAGGGCTTCAATATCCCTCCCCGCCACAGATACCGTAAAGGTTCCAATATTCCGTCTCGTTACCTTGCCCGCAAGAACCGTCTCGATGCCGACGAAGGATGCAACGAATTCATCCACAGGATGGTTCATTACGTCTGCCGGCACGCCCTCCTGAATAATCTTTCCTCCGTTCATCACGGCGATCCGATCCGATAGCCTCAGGGCTTCCATCTGGTCGTGGGTCGCCATAATACCGGTTGTTCTTGTTTCCTTCAAGATCACATCCAGATCTACGATCAGGGATTCCCGTGTCGGAGGATCGAGTGAAGAAAAGGGCTCATCCAGAAAAATAATTTCCGGCCTTACAGCAAAGGCCCGTGCCAGGCTCGTCCGTTGTGCCTCCCCTCCGGAAAGCTTACGTGCGGAGCGGTCGGCAAGATGGCTTATGCCGAAACGATCAAGGCATTCGTCAACTGTACGTTTCAGAAAGTCCCGCTCTACGTTACGAATTCTCAGTCCTGCCGCCACATTTTCAAAAACGGTCGTATCGAACAAGAGCGGTTCCTGAAATACCATGGCAAGATTTCTCCGGTAGTCAAACGCCGTATAACTGGAACCGACCTTTTTCCGCTTAAACACAATCTCACCACGGAATGATTTCAAGAGGCATGAGAGTGCAAGCAGAAGCGATGATTTTCCCGCCCCGTTGGGCCCGATGAGGCAAAGCACTTTTCCCTCCGGAACCTCAAGGTGGGCAATGTCAAGAATGGATACCCCGCCCCTTCTCACTTCGAGATTTCGCGCCTCCAGTATGGAGCCCTCGGAGTTCATCGGGGCCGCTCCCTCTGTTGGATCTGCGTTAGAACTGCGTTGATGAAAAAGGCGAGTAGTAGCAGGATTATGCTCAACGCCATGGCAAGGTCAAAATTGCCTTTGCTCGTTTCCATTACGGTCGCTGTAGTGAGAACACGCGTGTATCCCTTGATGTTGCCGCCGACCATGATGGAAGCGCCGACTTCGGAAATCACGCCGCCGAACCCTGCCATAATGGCTGCTAGAAGAGGTAACCGCGCCTCTTTGACGAGAATCCAGACCATCTGCAGGCGGGTAGCACCCAAGGCCAGAATCTGCAGCCTCAGGTTCGCCGGAAGATGCTGTATGGCGGCAAGGCTTATGCCCATGACGATAGGTGTTGCTATGATGGCCTGCGCGATGATTATGGCAGTCGGAGTATACAGTATCTCCAGAAAACCGAATGGGCCGTTCCGCCAGAGGAAGACCGTGACGAACAGGCCCACCACAACGGGGGGAAGGCCCATCCCCGTATTGATGAGGCTGATGACGATCCTCCGTCCCGGAAACTGGGTGAGGGCAATCATGGTTCCGAAAGAGATTCCGACGAGCAAGCTGATGAACGTCGCTATGCCGGATACCTCGAGGGAGAGCCACGTAATGCCGATGACTTCAGGATCGAGCGTGAAAAGAAGAAAAAAGGCCTGCTTTATTCCTTCTACTATGATATCCATTAACCAACGCTCCGTAAATGATGACTACCGCGATCACCTTCCTAAAGACTCTTCTTTCTTGCCTGCATCGGGGAAGAACAGGGGCGAACCGTATTTCTCCATGCCGAACTTTCTGATAATATCCTGACACTGCGCCGACACCATGAAATCAGCGAACGCCCTTGCGCCGGCGCTATTAACCTTCGGCCATTTCGCAGGATTGACCTCGATGACATGATAAATATTGAGCAATGCCGCATCGCCCTGTTCCAGGATATCAAGGCCGAGATTTTTCTTCAACGCCAGGTACGTTCCCCGATCGGCAAG
>DATJBN010000103.1:0-2803 GCA_035515335.1 Syntrophales bacterium
TCCCCGCTGGCCGACAACGATCATATCACTCTTCTTTTCAGCGGCATATTTAATGATCTGTTCAGCCGGATGCCCGATGGCCACTTCCGTTGTGATTTCCATGCTTTTTTCCTTTGCCTTTTCCCTGAGCCCCTTGAACAGTTCCTCGTAATGCTGCGTTGCACTGTCGATAATCGCATCCACTTCAACAATGTCGGCAGGCTCGGGCGGCTGTGCCACGGCAAGAACCATAATTTCCGGGGAAGCAGCGGAACAAAATTTTGAAATGTCCAGGGCGAAATTGAAGGCCTTGTACGACTGTTGCGAACCATCAAAAGCAACAAGTATTTTGTTCAGCATGGCAGCCTCCTATCATTGAACCGTAATTGCAATTATTCCGGGGCAGCAACAATCTCCTTTTCTTTTTTCGGTAGAAGATAATGGGGGAGGAAAAAGGCATTTGCAATCAGGGTCGGCACCACGGCGCTACCAATAACCGCAGCGATCAGCAGGGAGTACTGTGTCTGGTCAATAATTCCGTGGGTGAGCCCGAAAAGGGCCGAGATTGATCCAAAGGTGAGCCCTGTAGACATGAGGAGCGTTGTGTAGATGCCTTCCTTCTGCGCGTACCGGTACGCCTTCGTAGCCGGATAAACGCCGATGATCTTCGTCACCATTTTACCGAAAAAAAGGACCGCGAGGGCCGCAGGCGCCGCTATAAGCGACTGTACGGACACGTAGGATCCTGCCCGGATGAAGTAGAAGGGCGTCAGAAGGCCAAAGGTGAGGGTTCGCAGGCGTCTGATAAGCTGATGGTCCTTGCCCACCGTGCCAGCAAGCATCATCCCCACGATGTACGCCGGAAGCACGGCCTCGCTTCCTGACCAGACGGCCAGAGAACCCAGGCCGAAGAGGATGAGCAGGAGATACTTCGCCTCCATTTCCGAGGGTCTTCCGCCGTATTTTTTAAAAAAATACGGGGTAAGAAAAGGAAGGACCATAAAGGCAACCGTTCCTCCTCCCGCAAAAATAGCCGTCCTCACGGTGAAGGGTGAGAAGATCAGCCCCAAGGCGATAACGGTCCCAAGGTCATTGATGAAACAAGCGGCAAGAACAGCCTTTCCGAATTCCGTCCTGTTCAGTCCGAGTTCCAACATGACTGCGTAAACTACTGCAACCGAAGTTGTTGATAAGGCCACACCCGCAAGCCAGCTCGACTTCACGGTCCAGCCAAGGATATAGTAGGCAAGCGCAGTACATCCGAGAAAGGGAGCGAAGAAGGCAATGAGTCCAATAACGGTCGCCTCTTTCCATTTGATCCTGAACACAACGGGATCAAGTTCCGCACCAGCCAGAAAGGTGAGAACGATGGCCCCAGTGCCGGACAAAAATTTAATCCATCCCGTATCCGAGCCGAGACTTGTTCCAATAAGCGCGCCGATTATCAGTTGCGCCACAGTGCCGACTACGATTTCGGACAGGGCCGTCGCTATCCTGAACCAGATGGACAGCAGAGTAGCGATTAGCGCGAGACCCAGCCAAAGAGCCGCCATTCCCCAGACATCATACATAGTTCATGTCCTTCCCGGGCACAAAAAAACCCTACCCTCATAACTATAAGAGTAGGAGTCATCAGCCCCAAGAAAGGGGGGGCGGTTTTGGCGAACTCCATCGCCTTCTCTTTTTAAATATTATCAAAATAAACTCTCATCGTCAATAAGAATATGGGAGAGGATACTGTCAAATATGATAACTTTAATTGAAGCAATGTGTGGAACCTCTACCATATTCAAATTGCACATCGGAATAAAAGTGACGATTTCCTTCTTGTTCTCAATCTGATTATATTCTCTGTGAGGAGCACCTGCGAGTGTACAATCTCAATCAGACAAAATGGTCATCGAATTCTAAATGCAACCTGCGCATAAACGGTGATGTGAGAAGTCCAGGCTTTTCGCATTACCTATTCGTTAACACACGTTACTATGCGGCCCTTTAAGGCTGCCCTGTTTGTTTTCATTGGGAGAACGATGAGAATCTCTGAACGGGAATATTCGAATTTTCAGCCTATCAAGTCGGAAACATGTTGTTGTCTCACCCCATAATATCGGCAGCTGTTGCTTGCGCCAACTGCCTGTTTTTAGTGAGCTTCCGGCAATTATCCATAATCGCAGGCAGCGTTTTATGATTCGCAGAAAATTTCATACCCCTTCTATGCAGAATGGCTCAAGCATGCTCAAAATATTTGCTAGAATTAAGTCATGGACGCGGTCTGGGGCGGAGCAAGGAGATGGAGAAATGCCATGCCTTCAAGCATGATCGAGATCCGGAATTTGTCAGTCAGCGTTGAGGGAAAAACGATACTCAATGACGTGAACCTTCACATCGATCAGGGAGAGACTATTGTCTTGTTTGGTCCGAACGGTTCCGGTAAAACCTCTCTTTTGAAGACGATCATGGGAATTCCGCAGTACAGGATAGAATCCGGAAGTATTGCCTTTAGGGGGGAGGACATCACACAACGCAGCATAGACGAGCGAGCGAGGCTCGGTATCGGCATTGTATTTCAGAATCCTCCGGCAGTTCGAGGGGTGAAGCTGAAAGACCTGCTCCGCATCTGCATGAAGAAGAACGCATCTTATAAGGAGGAAAGAATCGACGAGGATGCCGAAAAATTGAACTGCACCGATTTTTTGGACAGGGACCTCAATCTGGGCTTTTCCGGCGGAGAGATCAAAAGGTCCGAACTCCTTCAACTTCTCGCTCAGAACCCCGAATTCATTATGTTCGATGAACCAGATTCGGGAGTGGATCTGGTGAATAT
>DATJBN010000104.1:0-2798 GCA_035515335.1 Syntrophales bacterium
GGAGGGAAAGCCGCCAGGTGGAATTGCTCGATGAAACCTATTACCATTCGCTTGCCAGCTTATTTTCCGATCCGCAAAAACAGGAGTTTCGGGACCAGGTGACGCTTCACAGGGAGCAGATCCATAAACTGTTTGGTGTTCTCCCGACGTCATTCAAGAATACTGAACTTATGTATAACAACAGCATCGCGGAAGCCGTCTCCGATATGGGTTATCTTGCGCTTCTCTGCGAGAAGAGGGATGACATGTTCGTTGAGAAGAGCGGACCCATTTCTTCCAATGAGATCTTCAGAGCCAAGGGGAGTAATCTGATTGTCATCCCTAGAAATACGGAATTGAGCGATGAAATTGCGCTCAGGTTCCCTTATGTCTATGTTTCCCCGGACGAGTATGCATCCCGCATAGCGGCAGTCGACGGTGAATGCGTCTTGTTAGGCTATGAGTTGGAGCACATAGGCGAATACATACGGGAAGACAAGGGCATATTCGAGTTCTGGAAGGGGCTGCCGGAAGCGCTCGCAAAATTTCCCGCAATTATTATGAGCAATCCATCGGAGACCGCGGGAAGATTCTTGGAGACCGATTGTCCTGTGATATCCATTCACGAATCATCCGCATCACCCTGGGATGACAAGGGGCGGGATACGTTTGGATGGCTCGGCAATCCTACCCAAGAGGATCTCTTCAGAGACATCGAAAGTATGGAGAAGGATGTGAAAAGGGCCGGGGGAGAGCTGCTGACGAAGTGGCGGCAGTTGACCACCTCCGATCATCTCTATTTCCTCCATGAAAAAATTGGCGAAGATCATGCGGTTCATTTCTATTCCAATCCTTATAGTGGATCGGTAGGCCAGCCGGCACATATCTTAACCAGGAAGATAGATGACATCCAGATGCTCATAAAAAGATTCCATATTTTAAAACACGGCGGCAAAACGGCTCTTCTGATGATAACGCCGGAGACGGGAAGATTGCCGCAGGACATGGGAGCCCTGGCAAAATATATTACCGGGAAAAGCGGCGGGCAGGGAGAGGTTATTTCCGCATTGTGCGAGGGCCTTACGGAAAGAGGCGTCGACCTCCATTTGGTGACCTTGAATCTGAAAAAACGGTTTCAGCGAGAAATGAAGCTGGATGAGCAGCAGTGGAGGGAAATAAGGTACAAGGTCGATCCAGAAAAGATTCACTTGATCAGTTCTGCCATATTTGCAGATAACCTCAGCGCCTATTCTGGCGATCCGCTGATGACCGCAGCGGAATTTCAAAAAGAGATCGTCAATAATCTCATCAAGGACGTCAGGGCAAAGCACGGAGGCAGGGTTATCATCCACAGCCACGACTGGATGGCGGGAGGCGCCATCACTGCCTATGCTAAAGCCACCGGGATACCGGTTCTGCACACAGTCCATAATGTGTTTACTGAAAATGTGCCCGTGGATCTTCTCAGGGGGATAAATCTTGCAAACATAGCTGGTTACGTCTTTTTTTCGGAGCACGAGGGTAAGCAGGCAATAGATTGTCAGGCGACGGCCATAAAGAACGCGACAATCATCAATTTTGTGGGCAAGAGATTTCTGGAAGAAGTCGTCGATGACTACTTCATGGATAGAACCCTTGTGCCTCCGAGTGTCCGCAGGGAAGTGAAGGCGAAATATTATCAGGACTCTGCCAAGGCCATCATCAATGCCCCTTCCCACACGATGTATCCGGAGCGGTGTGAATACTGTGTAAGGATGTACGGTCCTGATGATCCTTTCATGGAAGCGAAGAAGGAAAATCTCGTAGAATTTCAGAAAAGGGCGGGGCTTCAGATTAATCCGGATGCAATACTGTTTTTCTGGCCGTCAAGGCTTGATCCCTTCCAGAAGGGAGTGGAGCTTTTGGAGCACATCGCGCAGCATTTTGTTACGATAAATGGCGATGCACAAATTGCGATTGTCGCTGATGGCGTGGGAAATGATCGTACGCATAGAGAGATTTTGGGAAGAATCGCGTGCGCATCGAGCGGCAAAATTGCCTATCAGCCCTTCAGTGAAAGCCTTTCCATGCTGGGCTACGCCGCTGCGAACGATGTATTCGGCGCTTCACTTTATGAACCTTGCGGGCAGATCGATCAGATAGGAAACATCTTCGGGGCCACGGCTACAAACCGCGACACGGGCGGGTATCATGATAAGATAAGAGAGCTCAGGCTCAAAAGAGACGGTTCTCCCCAGGATGTGGGCAATGGTTTCCTTTTTAGAGATTATGACCCGGGAGGGTTGTGGTACGGTCTGACGAGGAGCATTGCTTTTCACAGGAGATCTTTGAAGATCAGGGAACTGCAGATAAAGCGCATCATGAACGAGGCGCGTGAAAGATACGACCTCGGAGGCATGATCGCCGAATATGTCAAAATCTACGAGCGGCTGAACGGCGGGCGGCCTCTAGCGTAGAAATAAAGATCACTTCAAATAGGTTCTATATCAGCAGTGCACGTCCATGATTGCATGAGATCAGCTTTTTTCTTGACTCATGGCCTTCTTTTTTCCTACACTTCTTATAGGTACGAGAGTATCCTTGCGGTATTGACACGTTTCACTTTGTGATGCTCGCAAGCTGCCGAGATAGAAGGCCGCAATCGAAATGGCAAGATTTATAATTTACATCCTGTCTTTCCTTCTGGCTGTATTGTCTTACCAGCCGCATTCATCCGCCGAGATATACAGGTGGACGGACACTAGCGGGACAATACACGTTGCAGATGACCCCACAGACGTACCTCCTCAATACCGCAAGAATTTGAAAATCACGGGAGA
>DATJBN010000105.1:0-10480 GCA_035515335.1 Syntrophales bacterium
CTGTGCGAGGATGATTCCCGAAAATACAAGACTCAAGATAATAAATAGCGAAATCAAAAACATCGTTTTTTTCATAGAATATCTCCTTGATTTTTTGCTTGATGCGAAATGGAAAAACTCAGCATGGTTATCTATGGGGAGTGTGCACGGAATAGTAATTCTATGAACACCGACAATCCAAAATTTCTTTATCTGGGACAGATTTCTAATTCATTCAAAGGCGATTGTCAATCATTTTTTTCTGATTAGCGTAATGATTTCAAATGGTTATGTCATAAATGACATATCAGGGCATATATATCTTGCGACCGGTTAAGCAATCATGCTAATTTTCCGCCAATTATTAGCCGTGGCATTTTTCACCGGCGTGACACGCATGGAAATAAAACATAAGATATGGTTGGAAAGCGGCGGCCGCGTCATCTTCGGCCCCGGTCGCGACGGCCTGCTCAAGGCAGTTGATGAACTCCGCAGTCTCAACGCCGCTGCCAAAAAATTGAAGATGTCCTACCGGGCGGCCTGGGGAAGGATCAAGGCATCCGAAGAAAGGCTGGGGATAAAGCTCGTGGAGATGGACAGCGTTAAGCACGGCATGCATCTCACGCGGGAAGCAAAAGAACTCATAGACCGTTTCGATCAAATCGAGTCCGATATCAAACGCATCCTCGATAAAGCGCAAACCACATTGCCTATTAAACGCTCCTGATCTACGAAGGCAGGACTCGAAATCTTCCAAGAGTAAAAAGAAAAGGGAGGCCTCAATTAGACCTCCCCTCTCACATGCTTTACAAATTCGTGTGACCTGAACTAATTGCTACTTTATTATTTTCGCGCCGGCAGTTGCCACCTGGCCGTCCTGAGCCGCCGAACCGCCTGAAACACCGATCGCACCTATGATCTTACCGCCTTCTATGATTGGCACCCCGCCTTCAATTGCGCTTATGCCGTCAAGTGTGAGATAGTTCACGTTTCCTTTCGCGACCACATCCTCGAGCGATTTCGTCGGTCTCTTGAAGGCAACTGAACACTTCGCCTTGTGAAGGGCGACATCGATGCTCCCGTACTGTACCACATCAAATCTTTCGAGGTATACGAGATTGCCTCCCGTATCGACAACGGTGATCACGACATTGATCTTTATGTCCTTCGCCTGCGCGGCCGCTGCTGCGGCTACCTTCTTAGCGGTCGCCAGGTTTATATTCGGACCGTAGGGATTAGGCATCTGCTGGGCTATGGCCACCCCGGAAAAGACAAACATAACAACGGAAAGGATAGTGACGATTCTGATGATACGCATAATTTCCTCCTTGTTATTTGAAGTTCAGTTGCACTGACTTTTTTACTATAGCAGGAGGGTTTCGACTGTCAAGAAAATCCGATTATGCCGTCTGTGACATATCGCTGTTGCCCAGTTGACAGGCAAGCCCTTTTTCCTATATAGGCTATGGACAAGTAGCTCACACATCCAAAGGAGCAGACATTGGCGGACAGCCTGATTAAGGACAACAAATACCGCTTCGGACTGAAAAACGACTGGACCATCACCGTCGCAAACACGCAGTCTCTGCGTGAAGAGGCCTTTGAGCTTGTCTACAAGATCTATTTAGGCAAGGGGTATGCCCTGGGGCCGCTCGGGGAGAGCGGCTTGTGGTGCACCATCCACCACCTCCATCCCCGGACGATCACCTTTCTCGCCACGAAGGATGGTAGAGCGGCAGGGACAGTGAGCATTGTTCCTGATTCCCGCCTTGGGTTACCCGCGGATATAATCTTTCCCGACCGGCTTTTACAAATGAGGAACGCGGGGCGAAGGTTAAGTGAAGTATTTTCTCTCGGCGTCGACGAGGAGATCGCCCACAGTGCGATCGACCTCACAATGCATCTGTACAGACTTATCCATGTCGTTGCGACGCGTCTCTTCAACAACACAGACCTAGTCGCATCCGTCATGGCTCATCATGCGCCTTTCTATTCCAAGGTCCTCCTGTTCGATGAGGTCTCACCTGAATCGCGACAAAGTCCGAAGACAGGTGAGCAGGTAGTCTTTACGCGCATAAACCTGGACACCATGGAAGAGCGTTATGCTCGGCGATACGGCCGGATGAAAGGAAATAGAAATCTCCACCGTTGGTTCTTCGAGAATGAAGAGGAGAAGTCCCTGGTCGATTGGATAAAGAGGAGCAGGCGTCCTATCTCCGCCGACGAGTTGAAGTATTTCGGGAAGGCCAAATCTCGGGCATTCGTCGATGCAGGTCCCGATGACGTCGCCACCCTTATGAAATACCGTAAAGAGGAGGCGGCAAGAAAGTCGTAGTCAGCGAGGAGATCACGGTTAACAAAGAGTACGACGAGAGGATCCTATTGTTTCTTGGATTCATTTAACAAATGTCGTTTCGGTGAGCCAAATTCCTGTGCCTAAAAACAAGATTCCTCGCTCTGCTTCGGAATGACGCAAAGCGAAGGGATCGATATGACAATTTATTATTCTCCTGAGAAAGTGTTTATGACCTGGGAAGATATAGTCAATCGCGAGCGGGGAATAGTCAATTTCACAGACGAGCTGATTCACGCAATAGGAAAGACTCGTGTCCTCGTGATAGGTGCAGGCGGAAATGGTGTGGTCCTTGATTTTCTCGTGCGCGTCGGATACAGGAACCTTGTGATTATCGACTTCGACATCGTCGAGGAAACAAACCTGAATCGCCTTCCCTTCACAGCAGGCTATGTGGGCAAAAACAAGACTGCTGCGTGGAAGGAATATCTCAAGAAGGTAAACCCCGACTGCAATGTCACGACCCATTGCAGGAAGGTCACCCGGAATCACGAGGAATGGCTTCGCGAAGTCATTTCCACTGTTGACATCGTGGCTCTGGGGACGACGGACCCGGAGGCGAACTTTGTGATCGCCAGAGTATGCCACCGTCTCCGGAAGCGGATGGTCATCGGTCCCGGCACGTCCAACTGTTGGGTTGTCAGCACAGTGACTCACGAAGGGGATATATCGATCGAGAAGATCGGGAAGTTCGGTGTCGAGAACGTCGATGCGCGGGATGTCGACTACAAGGCCATCCTCCCCAAGTACACGAAGCTCTACATGTTTCCGGGAAGGACGGAGAAGCTTTATCCGGAAACCCTGGCGCAGGTAAGACGCGGTGAGATCCCACCCAGGAATTGCAAGATATTCGTTTCCATGGTGAATGCGGCGGCATGCTGGGAGATCGTAAAGAACACGGCAGTGCTGAACGGCATCGCTCTTAAAAACACGAAGGTAATCGCGTTTCCGGTCATACAGGTCTTCGACCCTTTCAAGGGAAGCGCGTACTACTACGACGCCGAAAAAGACAGGGTCGGGATACCGAACTGGCTTACCGGCAAGACAAGATGGTACGCGGCGACAAAGTGATCAAATCAAGAGCTGACGGCGCCCTCGTCGCTCTGATAGCCTCGTCGATAGCAGTTGGGTCATTGGGGGTGAGCCTCTACCTGCCTGCGGCACCAGGGCTGTCTCTCTGCAGCGCAATGGCATTCATTATGTTTCTCTTCGTTCTTCTCACAATTGCTAACATTCATCGCGTACGGAGGGAGTGATGGTCATGAAGTGCGAACTGCATGAGTTCAGTCAAGGAGATGCCATGAAAGATAGATCAGTTCTCTTGGATCGCCGTCAATTCATAAAATCAACAACTGCAGTTGTCTTCGGGATTTTGTCTTCCATCATCGCAGGCATTCCCGGAAGAGCGGGGGGCCAGTCTGAAAAGGACGCCTCCAATATACCGAAGTACATCTGCGAGATCTGCGGATACATCTACGATCCCGAAAAGGGAGACTCTTCGCAGGAGATTCGTGCAGGAGTACCATTCGAGACACTGCCGGACACATGGAAATGCCCGGTCTGCGGCGTAGATAAAACGATGTTCAAAAAGATGTGATGAGAGATCAGGGATCTCTTGCCAGACGAAATCCGATGTCATTGGATTTGACAATGCCATAATCCTGGCTGCGGAACGTGCACCGCAGGGTCGTCGGGCTTCCCAGCCATGCGCCGCCGCGCAAAATCTTATGCTGTCCTGAAGGAGGACCTTTCGGGTCCTTCATCGCCTTCTCCGGATAATCGTCCTGCCAATCCTGGCACCATTCGAGGACATTACCGTGCATGTCATAGAGTCCCCATGGATTGGGCTTCTTTACCGCAACGGGATGCGTCTTCCTGTCGGAATTAGCCTCATACCATGCATAGTCTCCAAGATTGCCTTCAGCGCTCCCGGGTGCTTCTTTCGATTTGGCGCCGGCTCGGCACGCGAACTCCCACTCCGCTTCGGTCGGCAGACGATATTTGTTAATCCCCTCTTTCTGGTTGAGGCGTCTTATGAATTCCTGAGCATCACCCCATGAAACATTTTCCACAGGACAGTTATCGCCGCATGTACTAAAGACCGACGGATTGTTTCCCATCACCTTCCGCCATTGCCCCTGGGTCACCTCCGTCGTCTCCATGTAGTAAGGCTTGCTGATTGTCACCTGGTGCTCCGATACATCTCCCATCATGAAGGTGCCCGCGGGAATCAATACAAACTTAGCTCCAATGACGGAACTGGCAAAGGTCTTATCCTGTGCAGCAACCGTGCTGACGAACACGGCAACCATCAGCATCGCCATCACTACGAAAAGAATCTTTGTCTTTTTCATAATCTATCTTCCTCGCTAATTGTTACCGGGCTCGGATAATTATCACACGATTTATATGAATGCAAATGTTCCGCGGAGAATTCTCTCAAAGGATCATTTTCTCTGCAGCTCTGACGCCGTCGAGCGCGGAGCTGATAATTCCTCCTGCGTATCCCGCGCCCTCACCGCAGGGATAAAGGCCGGCGACGCCGACACTCTGACAGTCAGGTCGTCTCACTATCCGCACAGGTGAAGATGTCCTGGTCTCGACGCCTATCAGATTCGCCTCCTCCGTGAGAAAGCCCCGCATCTTCCTATCTAATTCAACAATGCCCTGTCTCAACGCGGCGACGGCGAACACGGGCAGCACGTCTCGCAATAGAGCCGATTTCACGCCGGGAGAAAAGCTCGTCTCTATTATGCGCGTCTTCTCCGCATCTTTTACAAAATCCATGAGATTCTGTGCAGGCGCACGGTAATCTCCTCCTCCCAGTTGAAATGCCTTTTGCTCCCAGCGCCTCCGGAATAAAAGGCCGCAGAGCGGATCCCGCACGCTTTCCGCGAAGTCCTCGCAACTGACGGCAACGACGACGGCGCTGTTCGCGTAAGGCCCGCTTCTCCCGTGGAGGCTCATGCCATTGGTGACAATAGTTTTTTCTTCAGAACTGCATCCGATGACAGATCCACCGGGACACATGCAGAATGTATACACGGAACGCTCGATGTCAGGAAGCCGCGCCGTAAGAAAATAATCCGCCGGCGGGAGGTCAGGATGACCGCGCCATCTGCCGTACTGGATAGTGTCTATCAACTCCTGCGGATGTTCCACACGGAAGCCGATCGCAAATGGTTTCGGTTCGAGATGTGCGCCATGTTCATGGAGCTTCGCGTAAATCTCCTCAGCGCTCTGGCCGGACGCAAGGATCAGACGATCCGTTTTTATCTCCTCGTTTCCCCGGACGATGATTCCTTCTATCTTCCGCTCATGGACCAAGAAATCCGTGACCCTCGCTTCGAAGCGAACCTCACAGCCAAGCTCTATGAGCATCTCTCTCAGGTTGACGACAACTTCCCGGAGCCTGTCTGTTCCTACATGGGGTTTTGCATCTGTGAGTATCCCGGCGGGCGCGCCGACATCCACAAGCGTCTTCTTGATCCATTGGGTCAACGGGCTTCGGAGACGGCTTGTGAGTTTTCCGTCCGAGAATGTGCCTGCGCCTCCCTCGCCGAAATGCACATGGCTCTCCGTATTCAGTACGCCCTTCTCCCAGAAGGCACGGACGTCGGCCACCCGCTCAGGCACCTTCTTTCCTCTTTCAAGAAGAAGGACGGGGAGTCCATGTTCGGCGAGCGTGAGCGCCGCAAAAATTCCCGCAGGCCCGCAGCCGACTACAACGGGCCTTTTGCCGCTTCTTATCTTCGCTGGCGGATGGACCGGTTTTCCCTCATCATGGAGAACTTCTATCATGATGGTGTCGGCACTTTTCAAGTCGACGTCATCGGGAACAATACAGTCCGCGGAATAGATGAAGCGAGGGGCCTTTCTTCTTCTCGCATCTATCGATCTTCTGACTATGACGAGAGATGAAACTGCGTCAGCGGGAATACCAAGAAGAGCAGCAACTGTTTCCTTCAGTGTATCCTCGCTTTCGCCCAGGGAAAGGACGATGCCCGTTATTCTCAGTCTCTTCAATATTTCACCGTTGAAAACCCACAATGATTATTGTAGATGAAAAAACCCTGAAAGAAGGATATAACGGAATCAGGAATCAATCAAGGAATCCATTATGCCCTGGTACGCAGTCCATACAAGAAGCCGCCACGAAGACCGCGTTTACGCTGGCCTCGGCCAGAAGGCGATCCACGCCTTTCTCCCCAAGATAGAGATGTGGAGCCGGAGGACAGACAGGCGGAAGAAAATCGCGATCCCCATGTTTCCCGGTTATCTCTTTGTCGAGCTCTTTTCGCTGGACAATGAAACAAGGCTGAATGTGCTCAAGACGTTTGGCGTTGTCCGGGTACTCGGAAACCCGAAGGGTGGAGAACCGATACCGGTTCCGGATTCAAAGATAGAGGCCATCCAGAGAATTATCCAGTCGAAGGTTGAAGTTCAGCAAATCCAATATCCGAAGGTCGGAGAGCCCGCCCTGATAACCGACGGCCCCTTCACCGGCATCGAGGGCGTAGTCGTCAGCACCGATTACCACAAGGAACTCTTCGTCATATCCATAGAGCTCCTGCAGCGCTCCGTTGCCATCAAACTCGAAGGATTTCAGATAAGAAAGATCTGAATTCCTTCGGTCTAAGTCGATATTTCAGATTCGCCAGCAGGTCTATATTTCAAGCATCATAGGGCGACCACCGAAATAATGGCGCCAACTGCCACGATATAGAGGACATCCACCTTGCGCAGCAAAGCGACCAGTGTCGCAATTCCGAGTGCAATCCTGATAATGTCCCATGGAACAGCCATCGCGAACTTGATGCAGACAAACAGGAGCAGGCCGACAAAGGAAGCAAATATGCCGTCTATGGCCTGCCTAAAGTATACTGAATTTTTCAGCCGCTCAAAAAACGGTGCAACAGTAACAACCAGGAAGAACGAGGGTGTGAATATAGCGATAGTGGCCACAGTTGCACCGGTAAGTCCATGAACCAGATATCCCACAAAAGCGGCCGTGATCACGATCGGCCCCGGTGTTACCTGACCCAGCGCTATCCCATCCATGAACGTCTTGCTGTCCAGCCATCCGTGGTCGATGACGACCTCGTGCAGCATGAGTGGAAGAGAAGCGAAACCCCCGCCGAAGGCAAATAGGTCGACTTTGAGCATCACGGTTGCTAGATCAAAGAGTGGGGCACTTAAGAAATAGATCGAGGCAGAACAGATAAGGAAAATGATGAGGAGAGCTATTATCTGTCTTGTATTTCTCTGGACTTGCTCTGTTCCGGAGTTAACCGTGGCGCCTGGGGTGGATGCATTTAGAATCATCATCCCGAGAATACCGGCCCCAACTATCACAATAAAAGGGCTGACACCGAACCAGAATGCGGTTGCGGCCAGGAGAGCGATGATACCGCTCTTGTAATCATGTACGAAATTCCTTCCAAAAGAATATGCTGCATAGAAAATTATGGCGACAACGATCACCTGCAGGCCGTGAAACAGAGAAATGAGTTGGGGAAGACTGTTGAATCGGCCATATATGACGGACAGGATCAACATCAGGATGAAAGCCGGTAAGCCGAACCCTGTATAGGCGGCCAATGCCCCAGGGAGACCACGAACCCTGAGCCCGACATATGCGGCTGCCTGCATGGCTGTTGCCCCCGGTATGGTCTGACACAATGCCACGCCGTTCTTGAAATCGGCCTGATTCAGCCATTGATGCCGTTCCGTGGATAGTTCCCTGATGAGCGCAATCATGGCCGGACCGCCGAAGGCGGTAATCCCGAGGCGCAGGAAAGACAGGAAGAGATATTTGATCGAGGGATATTCTTTCAACACTTGTCCTGCAGGATATGAATCGGATACCTGGCTCTTAAATACTCGGTGTAGGCACATTTGCCCAGGCGGTCGCCTTCTCAACAGCCGTTATCTTAACGATTGCCCCGGTATCGGTATTCAGGTCTATGGCATAACGGGGCGTTCTGATTGTTCCAAACGAGAACAAAGCGCTTCCAGACAATCGCTTCCCGGATTCATTCTCCACTTCATCGATTATGACACGCCTGTACGAGCAAGTATTGCAATCCATATTCGGATCATTTATTCCAAGAGGGCAGTGATGTCTTCTCGCAATATTGGGATCCACGTTATGAATCTTCGCCATGTGAAGGGCTGGCGAAGCCCGCAGATGCTCAAACGGATGCAGTACCCACTCGACAATCATGGCGACAGTATTGTGCTGCTTATAAAGGTGAAACTCTCCTCCTGTGTTCGCGATCATGCCCTGCATTATGTAATCAGCAGGCATCAAGTACGCTAGATAATCCCTATCTGCGGATAACCCTATCTTTCCTTCTCTTTCTGCACTGAGGACAATCTTAATTGCACTCGCATCCCTGCCCACGTCTTCAGGCAAGAGGGATATAATGGTAATATTTGCGTCGGATTCGAAAGGGAGAGAATGCAATGTTATCATTCTCAAGATAAAACCCGATCCGATAACTATCGCGACAATGGCAACTGACACGATGACAGATCTGAGCGAGGTTTTCGGGAGAACATGGTTCAAAAAAGAGAGGCGTCTCTCAACTGCTTTGGGGAGAAACATGCCTTTATCGTTCCTGTACTTCTCGTAGGATTCTCCATAAAGTCTTAACATCCTCTTCTCTTCATCTTTCGCCAGAAAGTAATACAGAACAAACATTATCGAAAGACTTGCGAGTACGATAAAACGCGGCCAGAGGATTGCCATACCGATGCCCCATATGCCCAGTGCAAGATATTGAGGATGTCGAACATAACTATAGAGTCCTTTGTCTGCAACTCCCCACTTGAATAACTTTCCCAGGTAAACCTGTAAGGCGCACACTGTGAAGGCAACGGCGCCTATTATAAAGAATGCCGAGCCGGCGACCCGAATGGTCTTGAGAAAAAGCGTGGGTGGCAGGATCATGTGAGGCAGGAAGAAGGACGTAAGCCACCTTGTTGCCGGATACCGTCCAAGCCAATCGAATATCGGGTTAAAGACCGAATAAAAGAAGAAAGCAAACGGGCTTATCATGATCATGATTTCAAAGGCCACGATCACAAATACAACGATACCGGCAAATGCCGTTACTTTTGTTATTTTTTCCTTGAGTGTTTTCCAAAGCATTTTTTTACCTCCGTGTTACTAATTTTTTCATATGTATGACTAAAATTCAACGAGATTTGGATTTCTAAACGACAGCCTGGATCTCGCACGACAGGGTATCCGTGCCGCATTTATTGAAAAGACAGTCAGTTGATGTGAGGATTAACAGCGAAGAGGGATTGTTGAAACGTGCACAACGAAATGAAGAGATTCAGGTGCGGCACTGCAGAACTTCGCTGAATACAATGTCTCGATATCCGAAAGTTCTGCATCGATTGTAGCAGCGTCAAACTGGTTTTGTGAGATCAGAGATTGAGAGAAACAGTTCTTTAGAACACAGCCTTGTTTGCCGTGATTTTGTGCAAAAGGCTTCGCATGCGCCATCTTGTTGACGAGCTTAATCGGAGTCATCCCTAATAAAAGTGGAATGAGCGCCAGCGCGGGGATAAGCACAAAAAATCTTTTCTTGCGAAACATAACAATTCTCACTCTGACAAATATCCTCGTTCAACGTTTGCAACATAGATGCCACAATATTGCAAGCAAGCATAAGCGACTGACATGCATAGTTAATCGGCAGTATTTAAGCGACCAACGGCTATTGCTTGTCATGTGAAAACTGGATACATTTGATACCGATTAGGTATCCAATTGGATATGAAGTATCCATGTCGTAGTGTATCTGACCGAATCTTGAATCATGGATTGATCAGCGTCTCGACTTCCCTGCTTTACCCTTCATCATTATTCCATCCAACCAATCAAGGATACGCGCGTTCGAAATAAGAATGGCGCCCATCTGACAATGTTCCTCCGCCCCTTCCTCCTTTGTAAACAACATAAGATCTTTCGGTTGATTGAGTGCGTCGTAGAGCCTTCGCGACTGACCCGGCAAATCTCTGTCGCCTTCAGAATCGACGATTAGTATGGGGCATGTGATATGCGATGCGACATCCTTCATTGTATAAGGCCTCGTCATCCTGAACCACTCACTCGGGGATTTGGCACGGAAG
>DATJBN010000106.1:0-4259 GCA_035515335.1 Syntrophales bacterium
CGACTGCGAAGATTTTTATGAGAACAAGCATGTCAACTCTGATCTGCTGGCCGTCAATTTCACGGACCTGAGCGACGATGAATTTCACCGCTGCCTTCTGGACGCGAATACCAGCCTCATTACAAACTACTTTGAAAAGAAGATTGCATCTCTGAAAGAGCAATCGAGAAAGCTGTATCTGGATAAAGATTCCAGCTTCCGGGGCTTTCGTCAGAGCTGACCGTTAAAGAGTGACAAAGCCATAGGCAGATTTATTAACATTGACATATCATAAAGAAAAACCGGTGGATCAAAACAGTTTACTCATATTGGAAACATTGGATGAAGCCCGACACTTTGTCGATTACATCTACGCAAGAGACGACAGCTTTGGAAGCTGCGAGATACTTTCCCTCCATCCAAACATCCGGGCCTATTTGCATGATCGTCAAATCGAAAGCCTGTCAACCGCAGAAGTAATGAACGGCCAGGCATTCCGGACGGTGATGGACAAATGCGAGGAATTGGAGACCTATCTCCGTCGCCATTTGGAGAGTCAAGGCATCAAAGAGCCGGCCGAATATTTCGTCAACGCACACTGGCATTTCCTGAGGCTCATCTGGAGACATCACTTGTGGAACATCGAGCTCCTCGACCAGTGCCTGGAGAGGAAGTCCTATAAAAAGCTCTTCACCTTCAAATATGGCCGGGTCGTCACGCGCTCACCATGGACGGAGGACGACCAGCGCTATATGGGTGATATCGCCGAAAGGCTCTGCGCGAGCCGGGGGATAGATTTCACCGCCCTGGATACGCCGCCGCTCCCGCCGCGAACACCAGAGAATGAACTGCCGGCGGGATGGTATGAGACCTTGTGCAACAGATTAGCCTACACCCTGTTCCAAGTGAGCGCCTCGATTCTTTCCACCAAGAAGACAGTGCTTATCCCGAATTTCAAATACAACATGAATAAGGTGTGCGACGACCTCATCAAAGAAGACGGGAACATGAAAGTGAGCATCTTCTACCTTGGCAAGTCAGGGTCGCTGGAATTACTCCATGCACTGGCTATCCTCTTGCATGTGGCTGCCGGGAAGAAGATGCACAAGGCCTCCATCGGCCGCCCTGTGGATTTCGCGCTGCCGATTCTGACATTCGCCAGATATCATGCAAAGACCTACGACAATAGCATCGAGAAACAATACATGGATGCTGTGATACAGGTTCTGAGGGACGTGAAGAACATCGAGACCGTTTTTAAAGGTGTCGAGCTGTCCGACTTGCTGCTCCAGAAAATTCAGGATGACCTGGCGCCCTACATGTTGAAGGTAAGCTTTCAGGTTTTCGGGCTGGAGAAGGGCATGGAAATCTTAAGACCCGATTACGTTATATCCCAGATGAACGGCGAGATATACGCGGCGCTCGGCAGTATGGCGAAAGCGATGAACATCCCCTCTGTATTGATCAGCCACGGCTCACATGTGTATCACCGTGATAGGTATGCGGCGCGTGAAAATGCGATACTTGCGCGGAACATACTCGTGGGTGGTTACAGTCATTATGCCGTCCAGTCTCCCCTTGCAAGGGAGATGGCCCTGCACGCGGACGGAAACCCAGGCAGGGTTGTGAACATACGGCCCTCTCTGTGGGGAAGAAAGGTTAACCGTTCCTCAAAGAGGAAGGACGGGCTCACGATCGTCCAGGCCGGTACGCTCAAACTCCGCCACAACAGAAGATACATATATGAGACATCGGATGAATTCCTGCAGGGACTCGTGGACCTCATCGATGCCGTCGCGCCGTTTCCGCGGCTGAGACTGATCCTCAAGATCAGGCCTGACATATACGAACTTTCCATGGAGACGATGAAAACACTTTTGCCCAAAGCGGGCAATGTCACAATCGAGGCCGACAGGCCTTTCCTCGATGTACTGGAGGAAGCGGATCTCGTGGTGAGTTTCTCTTCGACTACTATCGAAGAGTCCCTGAGCAATAATGTTCCTGTTTTGCTCTATGGGGGGCATGGCCGCTACTCCCACATACCCGTGGAACCATTCTCCGATACTAATGGCAATATCATAAGGGCGGTCACCTTCGTGAAGAATCGGGAGGGCTTGAAAGAATACATGGCGAGGCTTAACGAAACTGCTGCGTCCTTCCGGGTTCCTGAAGAAGCGTTCGGAGATTACAGGTTTCGTGAAAATGAGGTTACGGATCTGACAAAATGGATTCTTAGTTTACGGAAGGTGCAATCATGAAGAATCAGCCGCCTGTCAATGTCCTCGTTGTCGGCGCCGGCATGTATGTGTGTGGCCGCGGGACGGAGGGGTACGGAACGATCCTCCCTGCCTTATATGAAGCTCGAAGGAAGAATCTGGCGGGCAGCGTTAGAATCGCCGCCACAAGTGTGCGAAGCATAAAAGCCCTGGAGAAAAAAATCAAAAAACTGGACTCGCTCTACGGATTAAGAATTGGTCCGGAACTGTATCCGAAAACAGGAAGCGACCCGCAGGCGTATCGTGAGGCTGCAAAGAAAGGCGGGAAACCGGACTGTGCCATTGTCTCCGTGCCCGATCATCTTCATTTCGACGTCGCTTCTCATCTGATTAAAAGCGGGATTCACTGTCTGGTCGTCAAACCCCTCGCGCCAGCAGTTTCCGAAGTGAAGGAGTTGGTCCGGCTGGCCGAGGTTGGCGGCGTCTACGGTGCTGTAGAGTTTCACAAAAGGTATGACCGTTCCAACCTCAAGCTGAGGGATGTGATCCGGCAGCGACGTATCGGAAAACCTCTTTACTTCATCGTGGAATACAGCCAGCGGAAAAGCATTCCTCTGGTGATGTTCAGGGACTGGGTCCAGCATACCAATATCCTCCAGTATCTGGGCATCCATTATATCGACATCATCTATTTCGCCACGGGCGCGGCGCCCCGGCGCGTCTTGGCCGTCGGACAGAAAGATTTCCTCCTCAGGCAGGGCATCGATACCTTTGACGCCATCCAGTGTTTCATCGAGTGGGAGATGAAAAACGGTCATCGCTTTACTAGTGCCATCCTCACTAACTGGATCGACCCGGAGAAGACATCCGCCATGTCGGATCAGAGAATAAAAGTGATTGGCACAGAGGGACGATTCGAGGCGGATCAGAAATACCGCGGGATCACCGTGGTTACTGACACGGCCGGTATAGAAGAACCAAACCCGGACTTTTCGTCTTTCTATGGGACCGGTGCGGGTGAAGATGTCGGCTTCGAGGGTTACGGGCCGAATAGCGTTATTCAGTTCCTTGAGGACGTCCGCGACATGAAGGCGAAAGCGTTAAGACCTGCCGATCTCGAGGACAAGAGGCCCACCTTCAGGGAAGCGTTGATTCCCACGGCCATCCTGGAAGCGGCAAACCGCAGTCTTGCTGAAGGCGGCTACTGGGTTGATGTTGAGCACCTGGAACAGATGAGGAGCATACATAAATGAAGCGCCCTAAAATCATAGCCATGATCCCTGCCCGTATGGGCAGCACGAGATTGGCGCAAAAGAACCTGGCCCTTGTTAACGGGAAGCCCCTTATCTATTACGCCATTACAGCAGCGACGGACTCCGGCGTATTCGATCGCGTGATTGTAAACTCGGAAAATCCCGTCTTTGCAGAGATAGCAAGCCGGTACGGCGCGGAGTTTTACCAACGGCCCGAAAAGCTGGGAGGATCATCCATCAAGTCCGATGATGTGGTCTATGATTTCATGGTTAACAATCCAGGAGACATTACGGCCTGGGTCAATACCACTTCTCCACTCCAGACGGCGGAAGAGGTGAAAAAGGTCATAGACTACTTTTGCAATAATAGCCTGGACAGTCTTATTACTGTCCGGCAGGAGCAGGTTCACTGTCTGCATGGTGAGAATCCACTCAACTTCAAAGAGGAAGGGCTGTTCGCCCAGACCCAGGATCTCGTGCCCGTCCAGCTTTTTGTCTATTCGGTCATGATGTGGCGTAATAGAGCCTTCATGAAGGATTACGAAAAACAGGGCTATGCCTTCTTCTGCGGAAAGACGGGTTATTATCCGGTAAGCAAGGAATCCGCACTGATCGTGAAGACGGAAGAAGATCTGCGGCTGATTCACTTTATACTGACGGGGAAGAATCAGGATAAAGATTTCCGTGTTCACTATGATCCTGCTTGCGGGGGAAAATGATTTAACGGAGAGGATTGATGAATGGCAAATAGATCGTCCGCGCGACGTAGAGGTGTAATAAGATGAAAGAAACATTTTACCGCTTCTTGTCT
>DATJBN010000107.1:0-4443 GCA_035515335.1 Syntrophales bacterium
GCGCAAGAAAGGGATGTCTGCCGCGACGAAAAGGTCATCCAAAGCCGCAAAGGACGGGGTGATCGCTCCATACATCCATATGGGCGGGAGAATAGGTGTGCTTGTTGAACTCAACTGTGAAACGGACTTCGTTGCGAAGACGGAGGATTTTAAGCAGCTGGCAAAAGACTTGGCAATGCATGTAGCCGCTGCGAATCCGAAGTATCTGAAGTCTGATGAGATCCCCTCCGATGTCCTTGAGCGCGAAAAAGAAATCTACAGAAGCCAGGCCATGGCGGAAAAGAAGCCGGAAAAGATCTGGGAGAAGATCATCGAGGGCAAGTTGAAGAAGTACTATGAGGACGTATGCCTTGTGGATCAGAAATTTATAAAAGACACTGCGATTACCGTCAGCACCCTGGTGAGCAACATGATCGCCAAGACCGGCGAGAACATCGTCATCCGCAGGTTCGTAAGATATCAGCTTGGTACCGAGTAAAAGAGAATGGATAAACCCATCTATAAGAGAGTGCTCCTTAAACTGAGCGGAGAAGTGCTCATGGGCAAGGGCTCCTATGGGATAGACCTTGATGCCGTCGCCAGCATTGCCGGCGAGATAAAGGATGTCGCGATGCTCGGCGTGGAGATGGGCGTGGTGGTCGGCGGCGGTAATATCTTTCGCGGGTTTGACGCCGATCAGAGAGGCATGGACAGGACGTCTGCCGACTATATGGGCATGCTTGCCACGGTGATCAACAGCCTCGCCCTGCAAAGCGCCCTCGAACAGCTCGATGTCGTGACGAGGGTTCAGACTGCGATAGAGATGCATGAGATTGCCGAGCCCTTTATACAGAGACGGGCCGTGCGCCATCTGGAGAAGGGAAGGGTCGTGATATTTGCCGGCGGGACGGGGAATCCCTATTTCACGACGGACACCGCCGCTTCCCTGAGGGCGGTGGAGATAAAGGCGGATGTCATTCTCAAGGCGACGAAGGTTGACGGGGTTTATGACAAGGATCCTGTGAAGTGCAGCGATGCAAAGATGTTCAAGAAGATCTCTTACAATGACGTCCTCACGAGACGCCTCAAGGTCATGGATGCGACGGCGATCTCCCTTTGCAGGGAAAACGACCTTCCTATCGTTGTCTTCAACCTGACTAAGAAGGGAAATATCAAGAGGGTGATCTGCGGCAAGGCCATGGGGACGAGAGTCGGGGGCTGAGATGGCTGAAGAGATGAAGGAACTTGTTTTTGAAGAGTTGAAGGAGAACATGGATAAGGCGATCCATGCCTTTGAAAAGGCCCTGAGCAAGGTGAGGACGGGTCGGGCATCGCTCTCACTTCTGGACGGCATCAAGGTGGATTATTACGGGGTGCCCACGCCGCTCAACCAGGTCGCAACACTTTCCATACCGGAGAGCCGTCTTATCGTTATATCGCCGTGGGACAATAGTATTATAGGTACCGTGGAGAAGGCGATACAGAAATCGGACCTTGGTTTGATGCCGGCGAATGACGGAAAGGTGATACGGATTTCTATTCCGCCGCTCACGGAAGAGCGGAGAAAAGAACTGGCGAAGGTCGTGAAGCGGATAGCCGAGGACTGCAAGATAAACCTAAGAAACGTCAGAAGAGATGCGAATGACCAGTTGAAGTCTCTGAAGAAGGACAGCGACATCTCTGAAGACGAGCATTACCAGTACCAGGAAGAGGTTCAGGATGTAACGGATAAGTACATCAAGAAGACGGATGGCATCCTCGCCGCGAAAGAAAAAGAGATCATGGAAATATAGATTCATTGAGGAGGACGAAGAGATCGTGGGGAGCCTTTTGGCTCCCTTCTTTTTTCGAGCGTCTTGAACTTTGCAGTTGATTGTGTTACTGAAAATATATTAACTATTCGAAGATATTCTAAAAGTTTGACACTGTGAAATGAAGAAAATCGACTATAAGAAATTGCCGCGTCATATCGCGATAATCATGGACGGCAACGGCAGATGGGCCGAGAAGCACGCCTTCGGCAGGATAACGGGGCATAAGAGAGGCGCCAAGTCCGTGAAGGCAGTCGTAAAGGCTTGCCGCGAGATGGGGATAAAATATCTTACGCTCTATGCATTCTCCGTTGAAAATTGGCTCCGCCCGCGCGATGAGGTGGAGGCCTTGATGGAGCTCCTCGTTCAATACCTCCGCTCGGAGCTTGATGAGCTGCACAAGAACGGGATACGGCTGACGGTGATAGGCGACACGGGCGCCTTGAGTTCGCAGATAAAAGAAATGCTCGAAGAGGCAATCAAGAAGACGTCGGGAAACAACGGAATGGTCCTTAATCTTGCTCTCAGTTATGGTGGCCGTGATGAAATTGTTGAGGCCGTAAAGGGTATCTTGAGAGACTGCGAGAAGGGCAAGGTCACACCGAACACAATGACAAAGGAGCAGTTCTCGAAATATCTCTACACCGCGGATATCCCGGATCCCGACCTTCTCATAAGAACGAGCGGTGAATACAGGCTCAGCAATTTCCTGTTGTGGCAGTCTGCATACACGGAATTCTATTTCTCCGAGGTCCTCTGGCCCGATTTCCGCAGAAAGCATCTCATCGAAGCGATCGCTGAGTTCCAGAGGCGGGAGAGACGATTCGGCCTGACCAGCGACCAATTGCAGAAGGACGGTCCCTATTCATGATGACTCCTCATGCGAAAAGATGGATATCCGGGATTATTGCCGTGCCTCCGCTTTTTGCAATTATTTTCTTCGGGTCTGAGGCTGTGTTTGCCGCGTTGATCACAATTGTGGTCGTGGGTGCCGTCTTTGAATATAGCAGGATGGTGTTCGATAGAGGATTTGCAAGGGAGAGACTGCAGGGGCTAGTTATCGCCGTATTGATCTGCTTTGCCGCCTTCTCAGGCGATCTGCGTATAGTGCTTGCCGTGATCGCATTTTCCATCCTGGTTGTCTTTCCGCTCTCGCTCGTCGGCATGAGCGAGCTATCCCCGGGACTTGCCTCCGTCGCCAAGGTTGTTTTCGGCTTTATCTACATCCCCTTCATGCTTTCGCATTTTATTTTGCTCAGGCATTCGGTCCAGGGGGTCGTGTGGATATTCTTCGTTCTGGTTCTGGCATTTTGCGGTGACATCACAGCATTCTACGTGGGTAGGACGATAGGAAAGAGAAAACTGATGCCCCTCGTGAGTCCCGGCAAGACGGTGGAAGGGACGGTTGGGCTCCTGATAGGAAGCATGGCGGGCTGCCTGATCTATCGGTATTTTTTCCTCCCGCAGCTGTCGCCGGTTCACGCCGCAGTTCTTGGTTTCTCGGGCGGCATCATCGGGCAGCTCGGTGATCTCTGCGAGTCTGTGATCAAGAGGGCTTCAGGCGTTAAAGACTCTGGCTCTCTTGTCCTCGGGCATGGAGGGCTACTCGATCGGCTTGACTGCCTCATATTTCTCGCACCGTATGTGTACTACTACAGAATGTTTTTGACAGAATTGTAGAACATGAAGAAGAATATAGGTATACTCGGTTCAACAGGCTCGATCGGCGTTAATGCTCTTGATGTAATCGGGAGCAATCCCGGTCGCTTCAAGGTCTCAGGTCTTGCGGCATATAAGAATGTGCGCCTGCTCGCGGAGCAGATCAGGAAATTCAGGCCCAGGATCGCCGCAGTAGCTGACCGCGAACACGCTGGCGAACTGAAAAAGATTCTAGGGAGGGTACGGGGGACCGAGATAGTTTACGGGGAAGGAGGCTACCGGGACGTTGCACAGGTGAAGGAAGCAGAGATGGTGATCTCGGCGATGGTAGGCTCTGCTGGCCTTGTTCCGACAATAGCTGCGATTGAGGCAGGGAAAGATATAGCCCTTGCCAACAAGGAAGTGATGGTTATGGCGGGTGAGTTTGTCGTTAAAAAAGCCCGCGCCAAGGGCGTGCTGATCCTGCCGGTTGACAGCGAACATAGCGCGATATTTCAATGTATTACAGGCCATAGAGGCAGCGAAGTGAAGCGAATAATCCTTACGGCGTCGGGCGGTCCTTTCTTGCGGCTGTCGAAAAGGAAGCTCGCCCGCGTTAAGCCCGCCGATGCGCTCAAGCATCCGTCCTGGCGCATGGGGAGAAAGGTTACAGTTGATTCCGCTTCCATGATGAACAAAGGCCTTGAGGTCATCGAGGCAAGGTGGTTCTTTGCCGTTGACGTTGACAGGATCGACGTTCACATCCACCCGCAGAGCATCATCCACTCCATGGTGGAGTACTGCGACGGCTCGGTGATCGCGCAGTTGAGTGTGCCCGACATGCGGATTCCCATTGCGTATGCACTTTCGTATCCGGCGAGGCTTGTCCGTGAAGAGCCTTTTGTTGATCTCTTCGAGGTGGGAGTGCTTGAGTTTGCAAGACCAGACATGGAGAGATTTCCGAATCTCAAGCTCGCCTATGAGGCGGCAAGGGCGGGGGGCACCATGCCTGCAG
>DATJBN010000108.1:0-4587 GCA_035515335.1 Syntrophales bacterium
GGTTGCCGGGCTTGCGGTTGTGGTATTGTTCTTCGCGCTTGCGATATTCCTGCCCATGTGGGATTTGACAAAGGTGGCTCATACGATCAAATGAAAAAGAAATATATTCCAGTCAGCCTTTACATACTGATCCCCTTTATCTTCAGCGCCATATCCCTGCTGTGGGTCATCATGACGAGCAACTACTTTGCGGAATCTTATGTGAAGCCGGTGCAGGGTAACATCTGGTCCTTCATAATGTGGATCGTGGCAGTGTTTGTTCTTACTTACCTTATCGGCCTCCTGATCACGCGGACACTTCTCAAGCCGGTGATGATGCTGGTTAAGAAGGCCGAGAGCCTTCCTGCATTCTCCGAGCAGGCGGAGAGCGAGGAAAAGACAAAGGATGACGTAGAGCATTACTCGAAAGTGTTTGATCAGATCGCGACTGTCTTGAGCAAGGTGGAAGCTCAGGAGTTCTTCCCCGGCATCGTGGGACAGAGCAGGGCGATGCGTGAGATATTCGCGCAGGTGATGAAGGTGGCGCCGACGGATTCCACGGTTCTGATACTGGGGGAGAGCGGCACAGGAAAGGAACTGGTCGCGCAGGGCGTATACGAACACAGTCTTCGCAGGGGCAAGCCTTTTGTGAAGATCAACTGCGTCGCCATTCCGGAGAGCCTCCTGGAGAGTGAACTCTTCGGCCATGAGAAAGGGGCATTCACCGGAGCTACTGCTCAAAAGATAGGCAAGTTCGAGGTGGCAAACGGCGGCACGCTGTTTCTCGATGAGATCGGGGATATGACTCTCGCAACACAGGCGAAGATTTTGCGTGTCCTTCAGGAGAAGGAGTTCGAGAGGGTCGGTGGGACGGCGACGATCAAGGTTGATGTCCGCTTCGTGATAGCGACGAACAAAAACCTTGCTGAGATGGTGAAACAGGGACTTTTCAGAGAGGATCTTTATTATCGGATAAACGTATTCTCCATAAATCTGCCTGCCTTGAGAGAAAGGAAGGAAGATATTCCTCAGCTCATTGAATACTTCCTTGACAAGAGAGCCAAGCCCATCAAACTCTCACCAGAGGCCACGCAGGTGATAACAGGATATTCATGGCCCGGTAATGTCAGGGAACTGATGAATACCATCGAAAGGGCCATAGTTCTGACCGAGACGGGCCTGATTGAACCAGTTAATCTGCCCGGTCACATCACGGGCTTTATGAGAGAACATGGCTTTGATGGGCAGAATTCGCACGATTCCCTGACCATCGACAAACGGCTGGATGAGATTGAGAAGGGTTTGATAATCGAGGCGTTAACCAGGACAGGCGGCATTCAGGTAAAGGCGGCTGAACTCCTCGGCATCAATCAGAGGAGTCTTTGGCATCGTATAAAGAAATACAGCATCGATACCGAGTCCTTTAAGAAGCTACAAAAAATGTAGATTTGGCATCAATTCACGTAGCATCTTCTACGTTTTGATGAGATGGAACCTGATAAAAAATATTTACACAAATACGACAAAATGCTATAAGGCGCATGATTACGGAGAGTTAGCTGTCTCCACTGACATTTTGCATTTTTTGTTTTACAGGTTGTCACTAGTGGCATGAATGATGCTCTTGAACGGGACAAAAATAATGCTCTAATTTAAGGTATGCAAACAAAAAGGAGGTCGTAAAGATGAAATTGAGGAAGCATATCCGTAACCAGAAAGGTTTTACCCTTATTGAAATCATCGCGGTCTTGGTTATTCTTGGGATTCTCGCAGCCATTGCTATCCCGAAGTATCTCGACATGAGAAAGGAAGCTATCGTAAAGGCCGCATCTGCTGCGACTATGGAACTTAACTCCCGCGAGAGACTTGTTCTTGCGCAGTGGAAGCTGAAGGATGGCGTGGGTCAATATCCGGATCCCAACGGGACGGCGGTCGCCGGAAACGGTGATACTGTCAGCGGTCCGAGCACGGCGATTGGGCAGGATTGGAACGGCAATAACCCCATACTTAGTGCGACTGCCATTACCTTCAGCGGGAAGCAGGTCACGTTTACAAGGAACGCGCCTACGGATACTGCGAATGAACCGTACTCGTGGACAGTCAGTGTAGCTGACTAACATTCTCATATGCCTTCACCGGCCGGGCCATAGAGTGAGTCCGTCCAATGTGATCTGAGAGGGTCATGAGGCGTGCTTATTTTGAAAAATGTCTGATCGGTAGCAGGACGCAACACCTTTGAGTCAGGGGAGTTTTCTAACTCCCCTGATTTGTTTCTGCCTTTTTCAAGACAGAAGGCGATAGCCATTCGAGCTATTTTGTTTACCGCACTCCGCATGTCATTGACAGTTGGGAAAACCAGAGATTATGAACTGACTGAGACGGAACCTTGCCGCAAGGCAAAGAACTATCTTTTATTCCTTGGCCTTCTCCTGGTATTGCTTCTCGTCTGCTATGGCAATAGCTTTTATGGAGAGTGGCACTTCGACGATACTCATAACATTCTCGATAACCCCGGCGTTCACCTGAAAGACCTCTCGCTCAAAGGCATTCAATATAGCTTCTACTTCAGGGGAGAGGTGTCACGGCCTCTCTCCTATCTCAGTTTCGCACTGAATTACTACATCGGCGGACTGGACACGTACGGGTATCACGTTGTCAATTTCGTCATCCACTACCTGGCATCTATTTTTCTGTTTCTGCTTATCCTCAAGACCCTCCGCCTTCCGCTCCTCAGAGAACGATACGGGGCCAATGCGTGGGAGATATCCATGCTGGCGACGGTTCTGTGGGCGATTAATCCCGTTCAGGTTCTCGCAGTTAGCTACATCGTCCAGAGAATGGCCAGCATGGCGGGCCTGTTTTACATCGCCGCCATGTACTTCTATGTCAGAGGAAGAACCGCAGCTTCGCTGAGACACAGAACGCTCTACTTTGTCCTCACGGCGCTGTCGGCAGTCATTGCCTTTGGCTGCAAGGAAACAGCCGCGATGCTCCCCGTCAGCCTCTTCTTTTATGATCTTTTCCTTATCCAGGGTGCAGACAGCGAGGCGGTAAGAAGGAATCTGAAGCTTGCCCTCATTCCCTTTGTAATCGTCGTTTGCCTTGCAGTCTTATACACGGACCTTCCATCCATTCTGGACTCTTACCGGATCAGGTCCTACACTCTGGCTGAGAGGTTGTTGACCGAGCCCCGGGTCTTGGTATTCTATGTCAGCCTTCTTCTTTATCCGATCAATTCGCGGCTGGCCCTTCTGTACGACTTCGCCGTATCGAAGTCCTTCATAGAACCTTGGACAACGCTGCCCGCAATCGCGATTCTCATCGGCGCCACAGTCTATGCGTTCGCAGCGGCGAGGAAGACACCGCTCATCGCGTACTGCATTCTTTTCTTCCTTCTGAACCACCTTATTGAAGGATCGTTCATCCCGGTCGAATTGATCTACGAGCACAGGAACTACATACCGTCAATGCTCTTCTTTGTGCCTGTTGCCGTCTTTATCTGGAGGATGCTTGATTACTTCGCCTACAACAGGGTCATCCGCTGGCTCGCCGTTACTGGCATCGTGTTAGTTATCTTCTCTCAGGGACATACGGTCCATATGAGGAATGAGGTTTTAAAAACGGACACGGGACTGTGGATCGACAACATCCTGAAATATCCAAAGCTCAGTCGGCCCCACAATAATCTCGGCATTAACTTCACCAAACAGGGATTGGTCGAAGCTGGAATTGGAGAATACATACTGGCCCTGGAATTGGACAATTATGAAAACCTGAATATGAGAGGGCGGACGGAAACCAACATAGGCAACTATTATTATAATGAAGGACAGGATGATCGAGCCCTTGAACACTATCTAAACGCAATCCGGATTTGTTCGACCTATGCGAACCCCTATGTTGGCGTCGCTCAGATCAACCTCAAAAAAGGAAATCTCGATGCAGCGAACGATTATATAAGAAAGGGTCTCAGGTATGATCCCTACACAGTTGAATATCGCGAACTCTTCTGCCTGATACTGTTAAAAAGGGGAGATTTGAAGAATGCCGTATTGGAGGCGAGCCGCGTGTTGCAACGGGATCCAGATCGGGTCGCGCCGCGACTGATTATGGCAGAAGTGCTGTGGCAGAAAGGCAGACGCGACAGGGCAATAATTCAGATAAAGGACATCGTGCGGAAATATCCCCTGTACGTTCCCGCCTACGTCTATTTGATAGATATGTGTGACGTCAAGACCGACAAAGCAGCAGTCGAGAGCGCTGTCGCCAGCATACTGTACCTCAAGGGAGAGAGGAAGCTCGAGGACTACGTGCGCACAGCTGGCGGCACCAGATTCACGTCGATCCACACAGTCGACACGGGAAAAGTTCTCTCGATCATCAGACGAACACTCGTGTCGGAGGGTGAAAGAATCAACCCGGCATCTGCCGAAAGAAAGAATTCGCAATCAGTCTCACGGTGATAGCAAGCGTGAAGCCCGCCGATCAATCAAATTCTCCTTGAAGTTTTCAAAATTTCAGAATATTTAACGACCATGAACAGACATGGCGGGAAAGTCGGCAGAAATGGGGGATTCACCATGATCGAGATGGTGTTTGTCCTCATCG
>DATJBN010000109.1:0-6885 GCA_035515335.1 Syntrophales bacterium
CTGGACGGCGCCACCGGGACGGAGCTCCAGAGACGCTTGATGCCGGCGGGCGTGTGCCCGGAGATTTGGTGCATGCAAAACCCGCAGACGATTCAGCGAGTCCATGCAGCCTACCAGAAGGCCGGTTCGGATATCATCTACACGGGCACCTTCGGTGCAAACAGAATAAAGGTTGGCCAGTACGGCGTGAAAAATGTTGCGGACATCAACAAGCGGCTTGCCCTTCTGGCAAGGACTGCTGTGGGAAATGAAGTCCTCATCGCGGGCGACATCAGCTCAACAGGGCATTTTGTGGAGCCCTTCGGCGACTTAAAATTTGAAGAGGCCGTCGATATTTTCAAGGAGCAGGCACAGGGTCTCCTTGAAGGCGGCGTCGATCTATTCGTCATTGAGACCATGATGGATATCCAGGAAGCCCGTGCGGCGCTCATAGCTGTCAAAGAGCTGACAAACCATTTTACGATGGTCACCATGACATTCGAAACGAACGGCTATACCCTCAGCGGGACTGACCCAGTGACCGCGCTCATCACATTACAGAGTCTTGGCGCTGATGCCGTCGGCTGCAACTGCTCAACCGGACCGGACGCGATGGTTAATTTCATAGCCGCCATGAAGCCGCATGCCACCGTTCCGCTCGTGGCAAAGCCAAATGCGGGGATGCCCAGGCTGAAAGGAAAAGACACGATCTTTGATATGGGACCCGCCGATTTTGCATCTTTTGGGAAACGGTTCGCTGCATCCGGTGTAAACTTGATAGGCGGATGCTGCGGCACTACGCCTGAACACATCAGGGCATTGAAGAAAGCGATCGGCAATGCTCCGGCGATTCCTCCCGCTCGGAAGTCCATCAGCGCCGTTAGTTCCGCCAGGGGCTTTAAGATATTTGACCCGGGAAGTCCGCTGTCCATTGTCGGTGAGAGGATCAACCCGACGGGTAAGAAGGCTCTACAGCAGGAGCTTCTGGAAGGCAAGATGGCCCTGGCGCGGCAGATGGCGAAGGACCAGGAAAAGGAGGGTGCCGATCTTCTAGATGTGAATGTCGGGGTTCACGGCATTGATGAGATTGCGACCATGAAGAAGGCCCTTCATATGCTTTCTACAAGCACTGACCTGCCGCTTGTTATCGATTCCCCCAATGTGGAAACAATAAAAGAGGCTCTCAGGATCTATCCCGGCCGCGCCCTTATAAATTCGATATCCGGCGAGAAGGAAAAAATGAAAAAACTCCTCCCCGTGGCCGGTAGATACGGCGCCATGTTCATTCTCCTGCCGGTGACAGCCGATGAAGTTCCCGAGTCGGCGGAGAGGCGAAAGGAAATCATAAAAGATGTGTACCAGGCGGCGCGCCGCCATGGCTTCACGAAAGACGATATTGTCGCAGACGGCCTCGTGATGACGGTTGCCTCGTATCCGCAGGCGGCGTCGGAAGCCCTGAAGACCGTGGCCTGGTGCGCGAAGACCTTCAAGATGAGAACTATCCTCGGGCTCTCCAACTTGTCTTTCGGTCTGCCCGGAAGAAAGTGGATAAATACAGCATTCCTGGCCATGGCTGCTTCTTCCGGTCTGACAATGGCGATCGCCAACCCCGCCGACCGGGAACTAATGAGCATAGAAATGGCGGCGGATGTGCTGACCGGGAGAGACCGGGACGCTGCTATGTACATCAGGCACTTTTCCGAACAGCCGGCAATCGATAAGGCTGCTCCTTCAGCAGAAAAACACTCGCCTGTCCAGAGGCTGTACGAGGCCATTCTGGAAGGAGACAGGGAAGACATAACGAATGTGGTCGAAACCGCCA
This sequence comes from Syntrophales bacterium, assembly GCA_035515335.1. Lineage (GTDB taxonomy): Bacteria > Desulfobacterota > Syntrophia > Syntrophales > UBA2185 > Fen-1135. The sequence goes on from DATJBN010000109.1 coordinate 1,802, forward strand.
TCGCATCGGGAGCTGACCCCACCCGGCTCGTTGATGACATCATGATCCCCGCGATGACACGGGTAGGTGTGTTGTTTGAGCAGAGAAAATATTTCCTGCCGCAGTTGATGGCCAGCGCCGAAGCGATGAAGGCCGCCCTCGGACGCCTTGAGCCCCTGATCCGCCGAGACGCAGAGGGGGCCGGCATAGGGGTCGTCATTCTTGCGACAGTCAAGGGCGATATCCACGACATCGGCAAAAACATAATCGCGCTGATGTTAAGAAATCACGGCTATAAAATTATCGACCTGGGCAAAGACGTGCAGGCTGAAGTTATCGTTGAGGCGATGAGGAAGACAAAACCGGATGCGGTGGGCCTTTCTGCTCTCATGACCACAACTATGGTTAACATGAAAGAGGTCATCGATCTCGCAAAGACCGAGGGATTCTCGTGTCCGTTTATTGTAGGAGGCGCCGTTGTCACGAAGGCGTTCGCGGGCTCCATCGGTGCATCCTACGCCAAAGACGGCGTGGAGGCGGTGCGCGTGGTGGAACAATTGGTAAAATCAAAAGGGCAGGAAGCAAAATGACCCACGACGATATGAAGCTAAGGCTGGCTGAAATAATTCTGGAGAAGTCTTTTCAATATAGAGACAATCCGCCCTTTACTTTGGCTTCGGGTAAAACGAGCAACTATTACTTCAATTGCAAAACGACTACTATGGACCCTGAAGGCATGTACCTCATCGGGAATATCATCTTTAATATGCTCGGTGGCGCTGATATATCGGCCGCCGGAGGGATGACACTCGGCGCGGACCCCATAGCCAATGCCCTGTCTCTCATCTCATACCAGAAGAAAAAACCGATTAAATCGTTTGTTGTGAGAAAGGATGTAAAAGATCACGGGACAAAGAAGGCCGTTGAAGGCAACGTCTCCGCCGGCGAAAGGGTCGCGATCTTGGATGATGTGATAACCACGGGAGGATCGACTATCTCGGCAATAGAAATCGCGGGAGATGCCGGCCTGATCGTCGATCGCGTCATAGCGCTAGTTGACCGCGAGGAGGGAGGCAGGGAGAATATAAAAAAACACGTTGACCGGGTCGATGCTGTCCTGACGAGGGCAGAGATCATGAGTCTCTATAAGAAGCGTCAAAACCGGACCCTTCGATAAACTCAGGGTGACAATGGTTATAAAATCAATAGCAATTTATAAACATGTCATGGTGAGCCCGTCGAACCATGAACTTGTCGAGGGATGAGCCTTTGACGAACTCAGCGTGACAATCGCATCCGGTTAACCGCGAGATGCGCCTTCCTCACCGGTTCGGGAAGTCTATAACCCCGGCAGCACGAAAGAACCACATCCATTGCTTTCGGTAAACTGATTTTATGCCCCTGTGATATGAATACCGGTTTCACCTTCTTCTTGGTACGGACGGCGGCGCCGACAACCTGGCCATCCAGTACAAGATCCGCATAATCTCCAACATCATTACCTACCAAACCATATTCACCGACCAGCCTTTTCTTGGCACAGCCTATTGCTGGTACATCCAGGAAGAGCCCAATATGCGATGCGAGGCCAATGCCACGCGGATGGGCTATCCCCTGGCCATCAAAAATGACCACATCCGGGATATTGTGAAGTTTTTCAAAGGCCTTCAGTACAGCCGGCCCCTCGCGAAAACTCAGGAGGCCGGGTATATATGGAAAGGAGACCCTTTCAATGAAACAGGCCTCTTCAATGACAGCCATGGAAGGGTATTCCAGCAGGACAGCGGCCGCAAAAAACAGGTCGCTTCGCCTTGAATAGGATATATCCGCACCGGCAATGGTCGCGACCTGCGCGGGTAAATCCTTGTCGTGAAGGATAAGATTTTCTTTGAGGTTTTGCTGGATGCAGACGGCTTCTTTATACGCGACAACCCAGTTATGGAGGTGTTGGATCTTCATGATGAAAGAGGAAAATCTATATTGATAATGTACAAAATTTACTGTGTCATTTCGAAGGAACACATTCGCAATGCTCAGTGTAAACTCCGTGACTGAGAAATCTATTATCAAAAATAGGGTCTTAGGATTGCCTTCGCCTGATCGATGTCTCTTTTGATCTGCTCTACCAACTGTTCAGGCTTATCAAACTTGATTTCATCCCGGATTCTTTCGATAAAAAGAATATTCAGCTTTTCACCATAGATATCGCCCGTGAAATCGAACAGAAAAACCTCCACAGAAAGCTCACTATCGGAGAAGGTGGGGTTGAACCCTATATTCAATACACCCTGATAACGTTTTCCCTTCAGATCGACTATGACTGCGTAAACACCCTGCGCGGGTAGCAGGTCCTTATCCGGTTTAATATTGGCCGTCGGTATCCCGAGAGCAGTGCCCCTGCTCTTTCCCGGTATAACAGTGCCGCTGATATTATACGGCCTGCCTAATAGACTTGATGCTATTTTGACATTGCCGTTTAGAATGGCATACCTCAATCTGGTAGAGCTCACGGTCTCATCGCCTAATTTGACCGCATGAATGACATCAACGTCAAAACCGAGCTTCTTCCCGCGGCTGAAAAGAAATGCTTCGTTCCCCGCTTTATTCTTGCCGAACGTGTAATCATGCCCGATGAATATTTTCCGGATATGAAGCTTGTCCCAGAGGATCTTATTGACAAACGCGTCGGCAGTAGTCTTGGCAAATTCAAGGTCAAAAGGAATGAGGATCAACCCGTCAATTCCCACATCTCCGAGAAGTTTGATTTTTTCTTCGAGAGAAGTTATCAGATAAAAAGGCTTGATATGCGGGTGCAGAACCCTTTTCGGATGCGGATCGAAGGTAATCACAAGGGCCTTCCGGTTTTCCCTGTGGGCTTCGTCAATGAGCTTCTTGAGTATGGGGATATGTCCCATGTGGACGCCGTCGAAGTTGCCTATTGTAACATATGCATCCCGGAATTCAGGAGGTATATCATTTAAATCTCTGATGACCTTCATTAGCTGACCTGTTGTGTCCCACTTTCCATTAATTTCGCGCTAACATAGCATTTATGTGGTTAATTTCAAGTCCATTTTTGCTTGACAATGCATTGAGTCTCAGTGTAGACAACCAGGGTAGTTCTCTCAATTAAAAATGTGCCGAAGTGGCGGAACTGGTAGACGCGCTAGGTTCAGGGTCTAGTGGGGGGTTCTCCGTCCCGGTTCAAATCCGGGCTTCGGCACCAAACAAAATCAAGGGATTAGGAGTTGGCAGCATAAGCTTCTAATCCTCTTTTTTTGTCCTTTTCTAACCGATTTCTAACGGATTGAAAGGAAGTCTCAAGAAGATCGACTTGTCGCTTTGTAAAATCCATGTCATTGAACAAATGACCATATCTATCCATCGTTCCCCGCACTCTCTTTAGAAACGGGGTCTATTACAACATCACTTAACCTCACTATAGTGGAGGGTTTAATGTAACCATCTCATCCGCAGGGTATGGCTTTAGAATTGAAAGCAGGATGATTTTATCTTCAAGTTGATCGCTAAGCCATGTTTGTTTTTTAAGAGAATCCTTTATTATCTTATCCCAGATAATTTGTCGTTCAAGTAGGCAGAAAAGGTTTCAACAATTTATACTGCTCCTGTAATCTTTTAACCATGAAGGCTAATTGTCTTGATGAAAATCATGTATTCAATTTCAGATTCTGATTGAACATGTCACGTATACTTCCGACAGAACCAAGTAGTGCCGATGCTTCATACGGCATGTAGACAACTTTGTTGTCTTTTCCACTCACCATTTCTTTTATAGCTTCTATGTACTTAAGGGCGATCAGATATGATGTCGGATTACCACCAGATTCCTTTATTGCTTTAGTGACCATTGTGACCGCTTCAGCCTCAGCCTGAGCTACCTTGATTCTTGCTTCTGCTTCGCCTGTGGCTTTCAAGATCAAAGCCTGCTTTAGTCCTTCGGCTTTATTGATTTCTGACTGTCTGATACCTTCAGCCTCAAGTATTTTCGACTGTTTCAACCCTTCAGCTTCCAGTATGGCTGCACGGCGATCTCTTTCAGCCCTCATCTGTTTTTCCATCGCGGCTTTAACGTCCGCTGGAGGTTTAATGTCCTGAAGCTCAACCCTGTTAACCTTGACTCCCCACTTGTCCGTAGCCTCATCCAGAATCATACGGAGCTTGCTATTGATGGTGTCTCGGGAAGTAAGTGTGTGATCCAGATCAAGTTCACCAATTATATTACGAAGAGTCGTTTGGGTCAGTTTTTCAACCGCATCTGGTAGGTTAGCGATTTCATAAACCGCCCTCTTTGCATCGGTGACTTGGAAGTACAGCATGGCATTGATCTCGATAGCAACATTGTCTCTTGTGATAACACTTTGACTCGGAAAATCGTAGACGGTCTCTCGTAAATCAATGCGTTTTACGGTTTGCTTTCTGATGATTGTCCCACCATCAACATCGGTTTTAACGAATCTCCACTCGATAGAACGAGGAACGTCAAATATCGGCCAGATGATGTTAATACCTGATGGGAGAGTGCGATGATATTTACCAAGCCTCTCGATTACCATCGTTTCTGCTTGCTGAACTATCTTTAATCCTTTAATAGCGAAGATAATAATGAAGATGACGAGAACAGCAATGATGACAAATGGAATAATCATGATTTCCTCCCTTCTTTTTCATTTGTGACTTCAACAATAACCTTGCATCCTTCAATCTCCCGGACCGTTACTTTCTGACCAATAGCAACTCGTGACTCATCTGGAGTGATTGCGGACCAGACTTCTCCTCCAATCTTTACTCTCCCCGTTCCTGCCATGTAGTCGATGTCTTCCGTGACCAATCCAGACTTTCCAACAAGAGCCTCAACGTTTGTCTTAGTCTTATCTTCACGTCTATAGAAATGTCTCATTATTAGCGGCCTTATTCCGAAAGCCATAATTACTGTTGCTACACCAAAGATTAACAGTTGCATCTTCACGGACATTCCGACACCGGCAAACGGAGCAACAATCAAACATGACGTACCGAAGATACCCATTACGAAGGATCCGGGAGTAAAGATTTCGATGATCCAGAGAACTATGCCAACAATGATC
>DATJBN010000110.1:0-4129 GCA_035515335.1 Syntrophales bacterium
GAATTGGGTTCGAAATTGCCGGGGAGAAAGATCCAATCGGTTTACATCGGCAACCTCTGCGACCTCGGGCCGGGTTCCTGGCAGTCGCTCCTCGTCTTTTCTTCGGGGCAACCGGGCAAACCCTTCTTCTTTCAGAATCAAAGAGACGGCAACGGAGCTTATCTTCTGCCTACTCTCTTGCAGGACTCGGCTGATATCATAGATGGAGAGATTCTGCTTTCGCAAGGCCACGACCTTGTCCCGGATCCGGTCGGTTTTCGGAGAAGCCTGGGGCCCCTTCTGAGGGGAAAGGAAGAAGGGACGATCTGGATTCTGACGGAATTGGTGGGCCAAGACACGGAAGCTTCCCGCGGAATACCCGAAGCGACGGGCGACCTCGACCGAAGGCAGATCTTCAACGAAGTAGGCCCGGAGGGCTTCGTAGTGGCGGTGAGTCGTATTGCGGGGTTCGAGAAAGACGCGGGCCATACTTGTTAGTTTATTTGATTTACTGTTAAACATACTACCACTATATCATACTGAGCATGGATGTCAAGTAAAAAATGATACGTGGCAATCAATTCAGGCAAAATATATCTGAAATGGCACAAAAACCGACTATTTGTCAATCGTTCCTACATAGATTAAAGTGGCCAAGCTCAATTTTGACTATGTGACATTATGTTTATAAGTTTCGATTAAACATAACGTACGGTTGATTAAAGACTCCATTTTAACCATTCTGGGCGGAGAATCCGTTAGGCTCTTCGCCCTCTATGGGAATCCAGGCTAACGAAGCACAATTCGTATCATTCGATAAGAGCCAAATCATACGAGCTTACGAAAAAATGAGAATAGAGATCGACCCGCAAACAAGTGCTTTGCTTGAATCGAGAGGGATCCGGGTTGAGGATATCGAAAAAGTCATCACCCAGGCAGCAGAAACGAAGAAGGGTTTCACGAACGCGGGCACAGGTCATTCTCTGGCCTCTTACCGGCCGTCAAAGACTACATACTGGATAGAGTATGGGTGTGAACAAGACGTCTGCAGAATCTACACTGCGTATTCACATCGGATGGAGATCTTGGAAGGCTTTAACCTGCCTGCAAAGATAAAAAAGACTACCGACTGGGTCTGCTTGAAGTGCGCCGTGCCGCTGGAAGTGGCGACCGTCAAGCTCACTTATCTGGATGAAACGTTCGCAGCAGACACTCCGGCATGCCCTTCCTGTCATATCGTATTTATCAGTGAAAGCGATGCAGTTGAAAAAATGGCGCTGGCAGAAAAATTGCTTGAGGATAAATAGCGCTATGATGACATATGGATCTTGAAAGATCGCGGCGACGGTCCTTACCGCATATCAGAGCTTCCGGATATTAACGGCACAGGCCTTGTATTCTGCCGTTTCGCTCACAGGATCGAATACCGGATTGGTCAGCCAGTTGGCGCAGGCCTCGCGGAAATGGAAGGCCATCCAGACCATTCCTTGAGGAACCTGGTCGGTCACTTTGGCCTTAACGGTCACTTCACCACGACGGGAACTTAAACGGATCATTTCGCCGTTTCCAATACCCAGAGCCTCGGCGTCGGGCGGAGATATGTCGGCAGTCTCCTCTCCCAGAAGATCGTTCAGACCGGCTGCCCGACCTGTCTGGGTACGTGTATGATAATGGTAAAGCCGGCGGCCCGTGCTCAGGACAAAGGGATACGCCTCGTCCGGGACCTCGGCGGGCGGGGTCCAATCCACGGGAACGAATTTACCAAGACCGCACACAAAGCAGCCGTCCTTGTGCAGGATGGGAGTGCCGAAGTGGTTCAAATCGGGTACAGGCCATTGAAGACCATTCCCCTCGATGCGTGAGTACTTGATCCCCGCCAACTGCGGGGCAAGCTCGGAAATCTCGTTGTCCCAGAGTTCCTGGGCGCTGCTCGATGCCCAATCATGTCCCATCCGTTTGGCAATTTCCTTGAAGATCCACCAGTTAGGTTTCGAGATTCCCGGAGGCTCGCTGACCGTACGTACCCTGCTTACACGCCGTTCACTGTTGGTGAAGGTTCCGTCGTTTTCACTCCAGGCGGCGGCAGGCAGAATGATATGGGCGAAACGGGTGGTTTCCGTGGGGAAAATATCCTGGCAGACCAGAAATTGAGCCGACGCAAGACATTTCTCCACATGGTGGATGTCCGGTTCGCTGTTGGCCATGTTTTCCCCAAAAATGTAGAAAGCCTTGATTTTTCCATCAAGCAGGCCCTCCAGCATGGAGGGCATCATCAGTCCCGGTTTTTCAGGCAGGTGATCCACACCCCATGCGGCCCTGAACTTGGCCCGGGCCTTTGGATCGTCCACTCGCTGATAGCCGGGAAAGACGTTGGGGAGCGCGCCCATATCACAGGCGCCCTGCACGTTATTTTGTCCCCTCAAAGGGTTCACACCCCCGCACTCGAAACCCACATTCCCCAAGAGCATCTGAATATTGGCGCAACTGACGACATTGTTCACCCCGCAGGTGTGTTCCGTGATCCCAAGAGTGTAAACAAGCATGGCAGGTTTCACCGATGCCATGCGCCTCGCTACAAACCGGATCACCTCAGCATCTACGCCGCATAGGTCAGCAGCCCGTTCGGGGGGATACTCCATGATCTTTTTCTTGAACTCCTCGAAGCCGGTGCAGCATGAATTAACGTAGTCTCTATCATAGAGGTTTTCGGTTATGAGAACATTCATGAGGCCGTTGAGAAAGGCAATGTCGCTTCCCACCTTAATGGGCAGATGGAGTGTCGCATGTTCGGCAAGCCCCGTACGACGGGGATCGACAACGTAAAGCTCCGCCCCTTTCCTCACGGCATTTTTGACAAACGAAGCGGCGACCGGATGTGCCTCCGTCATGTTCGAACCCATGACAAAGAACATCCTGGCTTTGGCAAAGTCAGAGAAGGAGTTGGTCATCGCCCCGGAGCCGAAACTGGTCGCCAGCCCGGCGACCGTGGGAGCGTGTCAGGTACGGGCGCAATTATCGATATTATTGGTTCCAATCACCGATCGAAACAGCTTCTGCATCTGATACGAATCCTCATTGATGCTGCGGGAGCAACTGACTCCTCCGATGGCCTCAGGCCCGTGTTCGGCAATGATCTCTTTGAACTTAACCGCAACCAGGTCCAATGCCTCATCCCAGGAGGCCTCGCGAAATCGGTCACCCTCCCTGACCAGCGGGGCTTTCAGCCTGTCCTGGGAGTAGATAAAATCATATCCGAAGCGGCCCTTGACGCACAGCCGGCCGTCATTGGGAGCGGCGTGCTCGACGCCCGTCACTTTCGTGATCCGGCCGTCCTTGACGTGGAGCCACATCTGGCACCCGACTCCGCAGTAGGGACACGTGGTGCGGACCCTTCGGGTTTCCCAGATGCGCCCCATTCCCATTGCCTTCTTCTCTGTCAGCGCCCCGACCGGGCAAGACTGCACGCACTCTCCACAGAAGACGCAATCGCTTCCCTGAAGACCCCGATGGAAGGGAACGGTCACTTGGGTGTTGAATCCCCGGTGGGCATACTCGATGGCCGTGATCCCCTGGATCTCATCGCAGACCCGCGTGCACCGTTCGCATAAGATGCACTTGTTGTAATCTCGGACAATGAAGGGGTTGGAAAAGTCCACCGGATAATGATGCTGTTCTCCCTTAAACGAGGGCCCTGTAATCCCCATCTCATAGGCCAATTCTTCAAGCTTGCAGCCGCCAGCCTTCTCGCAGGTCATGCAATCCAGGGGATGATCGGATAAGATCAAGTCCATGACCAGGCGGCGGGCCTTCACGACGCGCTCCGTTTGAGTTTTGACCTTCATGTTCGCCGAAACCGGGAAAGAACAGGCGGCTACCAGAGTCCTTGCTCCCTCCACCTCCACAACGCAGATACGGCAGGCGCTGGAGGGAGTCAAGCCCCAGAAATGACAGAGGGTGGGAATCTTGACTTCTGCCTGCGTCGCGGCTTGCAAGACGGTAAAAGAGTCCGGAACGGCGACCTCCCGGTCATCAATGGACAATTTTATCTGTTTCATCATGCGCTCCTTAATTGAACTAAAAATAATTGAAAATAATCTTCCATGTCAAGACATAATGACAACATTTTATTATATTTTACTACTTACTATTA
>DATJBN010000111.1:0-7763 GCA_035515335.1 Syntrophales bacterium
ATCCTACGGACTGCTGCCTACCGTGCCCGGACTCTTTGAATTTCCGCTGATGCGGGGAGGAGGCGCGCCCGTTCATGAGAGACTGGGGAAGCTCTGGACAAAATACAGGAAGGACGGGCTCGCAGAGTCATTCGCGGGAAACCCTACGCCGGTGGCCAGGGTCGTGCCCATCCGGCACGCCGTGGGAGACACCTTGCACATCCATCCCTATGAGGAAGTGGCAAAGCTCATCGAGAGAGCCGATTATATAGCTCTCGGCCAATGTGCCTGCCGCGTAAGCGCCCGCGCATGTCATGCGCCGCGGGACACATGTCTCTTCTTTGACGCGCCCGCACGCTTCCTTGTGGAGCGCCGTTATGCCCGGAGAATAGAAAAGGAGGAGGCAAAGCGTGTCCTCGACATGTCTGAGGAGGCAGGCCTCGTACATACGAGCAGCAACACAGCCGACAGGGCGAGCTTCATCTGTAACTGCTGTCCGTGCTGCTGCATCATCCTGACCTGCCGCACCAGGCTCTATCTGGCAGACGGCTTCGCGACAAGCGGATTCCAGGCCACGGTGGAGAGCAAGGCATGCAGCGCCTGCCGATTGTGCGCCGATGAGAGATGTCCTGTAGGTGCAATCGGAATGAAGGATGATTGCGCGGCTGTTGACCCCGGAAAGTGCATCGGCTGCGGACTCTGTGCAACCGCCTGCCCGACCGGCGCCATGACACTCGTAAGAAGAAGTAACGCGCCCAAAGTGCCGGCAACATCTCGCGACCTTGCGGCAGCTGTGCTCAAAGAGAAGAATAAACTCGATCGTTTTCTGAAAGTGGAAGGTAAGTAACCATCAAATCTTTCCATCCGGAAGCGGCAAACCCGCGTGTGACGGACTGTCGGGCCGCACCGCGTAAGCGTATCCTGTCTCATCTTCTTTTCCATCCTCTGACTTCCAGGAAAAATTTTTTCGCTGCCTTTAAAAATTTCTACGGACTCTTTTCCATGAAGAGAGCGTCGATTCAAAAAAAATTTTCCGCTTTTTGAAAAAATTGCTTGAAAATTTCGACGAATTTTTTTAATAAGGAATCAGAATGTATCTTTTATAGAAAAGAGGCGAAGAGAAGAACAGCCCAACAGGTAACAATACAAGAATCCGTACCACAGACTTTATCACGTCCGTGGAGCTGTTTGGGCATGGAACAATTGCACTGTCTATCCGGGAGCAACGACCGCGTTCCGTTTTTGGAACTCTGGTCCGACTTCTAAATATATGAAGCAATATTACCTGCTCCGAGGAAACCTGTAAGAAGGAGGTAGTGCAATATGCCTTTAGCGCGAGGTCGAAATGATCTTCCCGTCCTGTTGCTGCACAACATCGATCAGGCGTGGGACCCCGCCGATATAGATCTCACACTCAAGGAAGTTGCAAATCTCGAGTCGGCACTGGAAGAGCAGGGTCACCCTGTAACCAATGTCGCTGTTCATGACCCCGACCTCCCTTCATTCCTCAACCCTTTTGACCACGACCGGTACATCGTCTTCAACTGGTGCGAAGAGATACCGGGCGTTCCTCACAGCGAGGCTCTCGTCGCAGAGACCCTCGCCGACATGGAGTTCACGTACACCGGCTCGACGCCGGAAGTCCTGCGCCTGTGCTGGGATAAGGAAACCGTAAAGAAGCTGCTGGCGACGTCGGGCATACCGACACCGGAGTGGCGCATCTGCGATTCCATCGATATCGACGGCTGGGACTGCTATCCTGCAATCGTAAAACCCTCAAGAGAGCACTGCAGCTTGGGCGTCACGACGGATGCCGTTGTTAAATCGCCGTATGAACTCCGGGACCGCATTGCCTATATACTCGACACATTCCACCAGCCGGCCCTCGTCGAGGATTTCATCGACGGACGGGAATTTCATGTCTCCCTCTGGGGCAACAGCAGTGTGAAGATGCTGCCCCCTGCGGAAATGGACTTTGCGCTTTTCGACGATGTGTGCGACAGACTCTGCACCTACGATTCCAAATTCATACCGGAGTCATCCCACTACGTGAAGATCGGCCTGCAGCTGCCTGCGCCCTTGAGCGAACTCGAGCACGAACGTCTTAAGAGAACGAGTATTCGGGCGTACAAGATCACCGGCTGCCGCGATTACGCACGACTTGACATCAGGCTTCGGGACGGAGTCTTCTACATCCTCGATGTCAATCCCAATGCCGATATCAGCGCCGAGGCAAGCATGGCATGTGCAGCCGAGTCCGCCGGCTATTGCCACGGCAAGATGGCAAGCCATATAGTGAACCTCGCCGCCAAGCGCCATCCCGCGTTCAAAAAACGCTCGCGCCCCGTGAGAGCAGCGGCGATGTCACAATCCTATCAGTATGCCTGATCTCCCGCCGTCTTCACGATTATAGGGGTCTGACCGCCGTTGCCTCGACTTCAAATCATCTCTTCTTCCACGTCCGCGGGCTTTTTCCTTGACACACGGGGGACTTGTTCCTATACTTTTTAAACTTTACACGAAGCTGAAAAATCCGCTGCTTTCCTCTGCGAAGACGCGGGGAAAGAAATGAATGGAAAATGGTAGAGGCGACAAGACAATTCGACCCCCAATGCTCGGGAGTATTCAAGTCAAGACTTTGGGAAGATGTTCAGAACCGGATTTCCAGGTCCCTGGGCGTGAGTATAAAGGTCGCGAGTGAAGACGGGTCTGTAAAAATCCCAGAGAGCAACTATTCGCCCGTATGTGAACTTCTGAAGACCTCAGAAAAGGCAGCAACCTCTTGCGCGAGTTTTCATACCAAGAATCTGAATGAAGGCGCCTTCATCAAGTGCGGCACGTGCGGCTTCTCCCATTTCTGCATCTCCACCGAATGCATGGGGAAGAAGATGTTCATCCTGGTCGGCCTGTGCCACGATCCTTCATGGAGCCGTACGGCCCTCAAGAAGGCAAGCCGCGACTACGGAATCGACTACGGTACGCTCAAATCCGCCTGTGACAGATCCACGTTCTTTCCGCCCGACAGGATAAAAGAACTCGCAGACCTCGTCCTCTCGGTTTTCAACATAACGGTCGAGCTTTCCCTCCAGGAGTACATGACCGATAAGGTAACCAGGGAAAAGCAGGAAGAGCTGGCCAAGATGGCGGCTCTGATGGATATAAGCCTGGTAATAAACTCCACACGCTACCTCAAACAGTTGTTGAAGATAGTCATGCAGTCCGCCGAGCGCGTCATGCAGGCGGAAGCAAGCTCCGTATTCCTGATCGACAGGCAGACGGGCGAGCTCTATTTTGAAGTCGCCACAGGTCCCAAGGAAGAGGAGGTCAAGAAGATCAGGCTGAAGAAGGGAGAGGGCATTGCAGGCTGGGTGGCGTCAACGGGCATGTCCCTCCTAGTTCCCGATGTTTCAAGGGACCCGCGCTTTGCCAGACGAGTCGACGCGGAAACGCATTTCGTGACCAGGTCCATCCTCTGCGTACCGCTCAAGACAAAACACGAGATATTGGGCGTCGTACAGGTGGTAAACAGATTGGGGGCTGATAGTTTTTCCGACAGTGAGACAAAATTTCTTGAAGCACTGGCTGCACAGGCCGCGATAGCTATAGAGAACGCAAACCTCTATGAAAATCTCGAAGATCGCGCAGCACAGCTCAATACGGAATTGACGAAGGCGAATATCAGTCTCGCAATAGAGAAAAAGCGCATCGAGTCCATCGTGCAGAGCATGGAGGATGCGGTCATCGCCGTTGACCGGGAAAACAGTATAGTCATGGCGAACAGGTTCGCCGAAAAGGTGTTCTCCATAAAATCGGAGCAGGCGTTCAACAGAACGATAGGAGAGAGCATCTCGAACCGGCAGATTGTGGATCTCTTTTCCAAGGTCTTCGCCACAAAGAGTTCGCTCCGAGAAGAGGTCGCATTCAAGATAGGAGGGAATGAGCACGCGTTTGCCGCCGTGTTCGCGCCGATAATAGGCGAATCGGGCGAAACTGCGGGAACAGTCGCCGTGTTCAGAGACATCACGGAGTCTAAAGAAATCGACCGGATGAAGACGGACTTCTTAAACATGGTATCACATGAGTTGAGGACGCCGCTCACACCGATACAGGCCTACAGCGAATTGATGATGATGAGGAACCTGGACGAGGAAAAGATAAGGAGCTATGCATCAATCATAAACAAGGAGACTCTGCGGCTTGGGGCGCTGATAGGCGACCTCCTCGACCTCTCAAGAATAGACGCGGGCAAGGGTCTCAGCCTCTCCCCGGAAGAGGTCGACATTAAGGAATTGTTGAACACCGTATACAATACCTTCAAGAGCGCCTCTCTGAAGCACAATATCTTTCTCAAGACTCCCGACAAAGCGGACCGTTTAACGATCGACAGGAACAAGATTATACAGGTGTTGAGCAACCTCCTTTCCAATGCGGTAAAGTATTCACCGGACGGGGGGGACATCCATATCAGCATGGAAGACAGAGACAACCGGTTCTACATATCGGTCTCCGACGAGGGGCTCGGGATGCCGAAAGAGGCGCTGCCCAAGATATTCGAAAAGTTCTACAGGGTGGATAGCCCGGACATCAAGAAGATCAGCGGTACGGGCATAGGGCTCTCAATAGTAAAGTACATCGTGGAATTACACGAAGGCGCAATCACCGTGGAGAGCGAAGAAGGAAAGGGAAGCAAATTCACCTTCTTCCTGCCGAAGACCAAAGAATTATGAAGACAATCGCGCACCGGCTGAGATAGCCTGCCCCAATGAGATGCAGCCGTCGTTTGTCGGTGTCGCCCTGTGGAAGAAAAGGTCAAAGCCGGCCTTCTTGAGCTCCCCTATCGTACCTTCAGTCAGGATGCGGTTCTGAAAGCACCCTCCGCTCATCACAATGCGATTAAGCCCCGTCTTTTTTCTGATCGCCTGAGCCATCTGGCAGAAGGCGGCCTGCAGTGTGAGGTGGAAGGAGAAGGCGAGTTCGCCGCTGTCCTTGCCTGCCTGCAGCCTCTTGGTGATTGCCATGATCATGGGAGAAAAATCAAGGCGCATGACGCCGTCTGATTCCTCGATTGCGAATTTCATCACCCTGCCGCTGCCATACCTTGCCATGGCTTCGAGCTCCATTGCGGCTTGTCCTTCGAATGAGACCTTCCTTCGAAGCCCTAGGATTGCGGCTACACCGTCGAACAGCCTTCCCAGGCTTGAGGTGAGGGGTGAATTGAATTTCTCCGCCATCAGCCTGTCTATGCTTTCGTAGTAGGACTTCTCTGGAACAAGATCCAGGCTCCTCGCAACGTCCTGCCAGTCGTCACCGTAAGCCTCCCGGAGGAGACTCACGGCAATACGCCACGGTTCCCTGATCGCCTTCTCGCCGCCGGGGAGCAAGTAAGTTGCCAGATGGCCGATGCGCATGAAAGCAGACTCCGATGCAACGAGGAACTCGCCGCCCCACACCGTGCCGTCCGCGCCGTATCCCGTGCCGTCCATGGCAATGCCTATGACTTCCCCGTCAATACCATTTTCCGCCATGCAGGCGACGACATGCGCGTGATGGTGCTGGATCCGTATGACACGGGAGGCAGGAAGTCCCTCTGCAAGCTTTGTTGTGTAGTATGCTGGATGCAGGTCGCAGGCAATTACATCGGGCTCGCATTCTGCGATCTTCTGCATGAGCGTCAGGCTCTCCCGATAGAAGTCCCTCGCCTGCGGGGTCTCCATGTCCCCGATGTGCGGGCTTACGAAGGCAAGGTTCCCCTTCAGGATACAGAGGGTCGTCTTCAGCTGGGGGCCGAGGGCAAGAACGGGGGGATAGGACCTGGCAAGAGCGATTGGCTTCGGGGCAAAACCCCGAGACCTGCGGATGATCCTTCTTTCCCCGCACGATACTGCGGCAATCGAGTCATCGCACCGCACCAGGATGTCCCTGTTGTGAACGAGGAAAAAGTCCGCGATACCGGAAAGGCGTTTCACGGCCTCTCTGTTCTCGATGCAAATGGGCTCATCCACCTGGTTTGCGCTCGTCATGACAAGCGCGTGGAAGTGCTCGCGGAGCAGCATGTGGTGCAGCGGCGTATATGGGAGCATAATCCCAAAGTCGGATACGCCGGGGGCGACTGCCGGGGAGACCGTAACGCCGCCTTTCTTCCGGGCAAGAACTATGGGACGCTCTCGTGACAAAAGAAGAACCTCTTCCTCCTTGCCTATCCGCGATATGCGTGCCGCCGTCTCCAGGTCTCTCACCATGACGGCGAGCGGCTTTTCCTCTCTCCACTTCCGCGACCTCAACCTGTTTACGGCCTCGTCCCTCGCCGCATCGATGGCAAGATGAAAACCGCCGAGGCCTTTTATCGCGACTACATGACCGGCGAGAAGAATCTCGACCGTCTTCTGCAGAGGATCTTCGTTACGCAGGATTTCCCCGTTCCCGTCGAGAAGCGTAAGCGTGGGACCGCAGACAGGGCAGGCGTTCGGCTCCGCGTGGAAACGGCGGTCGGCCGGGTCTTCATACTCCTTCTGGCACCGGGGACACATGGGAAAACAGTACATGGACGTGTTGATCCGGTCATACGGAATGTCTCTGATTATCGTGAGCCTTGGTCCGCAGTTCGTGCAGTTGATGAAGGGATAGCGGTATCTTCGATCGCCGGGGTCAAAAAGCTCCTTCAGACAGTCGCCGCAGGTGGCGATATCGGGCGTGATGTAAACCTCACCCGGACCGCCTGCTTCACTCTCGACAATCTCAAACGCCGTGTCGTTCCTGATCTCTATATCGTGAGAGGAAATGCCCGCGATCTCGGCAAGGGGCGGCAGCTCCTCCTTCACGCTTATCACGAAGGAACAGATGGCGTCCGGGGCGCCTTCCACTTCGACTATGACGCCGTCCGGACTGTTCTTTACGAAACCTGCCAGGGAATATTTTTTTGCTGTGCGATAGATGAAGGGACGGAATCCCACACCCTGAACGACACCGGAAAACAGGTAGCGTGCTCTCTTGATCACTGAATTATTCTCGCTCCCGTCATCGTCATTATGTGGACCCGAAATACCTTATCCTCTCGAAGAAGAAAGACCCGCCTCAAGAATCGAGGTGATACCTGTAATATGCTGCGCAGGTTCCTTCTGAAGACACCATGCATGGCCCTATGGGGTTCGTGGGCGTGCAGGGTTTCCTGAACAGGGAACATTGATCGGGAAGTATCGCGCCTTTAAGCACGTCGCCGCAGCCGCACCCCTTCACGTCCACGGATTGTATGGGCGGGATAACGAATTTTCGAAGGGCGTCGAAATCCCCATATTCGTCACGGAGGGAAAGACCGCTCTCCGGTATTCTGCCGAGGCCACGCCATTCGGCATCCCCCATACGGAACACTCTGTTCATGATATCCCGCGCCCTGGGGTTGCCATCTCTGTTGACGCCCCGTGCATACTGTACGGCCACTTCGCTTTTCCCTTCCGCTATCTGGCCCAGGATCATCAGTATCCCTTCCAGGATGTCAACAGGCTCAAAACCAGTAACGACGGCCGCCCTCCCCGCTTCGACGATCACGTTGTAGGGAGCCAAGCCGATGATCGTGCTTACATGCCCGGGACAGATGAACCCGTCGATATTCAAGGAAGGGTCGTTGATGATGGCCTTGAGGGCGGGAGGTACGACCTTGTGGACGGAGAACACCGAAAAATTATTGATCTCCTTCTTGCGGGCGATATCTACGACGGAGGCCACCATAGGTGTAGTCGTCTCGAAACCGATGCCCATCAAGATCACTTCTTTCCCCGGGTTCTTTCCGG